>JAKAAL010000151.1 GCA_021802375.1 Bacillota bacterium
AACGACGAGATTCGTGCCCGGGACGTCCGGTTGGTCGGTGACGGTGGTGAGCAATTGGGGATTGTTCCCATCCGTGACGCCTTGCGTATCGCGTCGGAACGTCGCGTCGATTTGGTGGAGGTGTCCCCCACCTCGCGCCCGCCTGTCTGTCGGTTAATGGACTATGGTCGATATAAGTACGAGCAGCAGAAACGCGAACGTGAATCGCGCAAGAAGCAGCACGTTGTGGCCGTAAAAGAAGTCAAAATGCGGCCCACCATTGAGGAACACGATTACGACGTCAAGCGGCGATCGGCGGCGCGATTTCTCGAGGCCGGCGATAAGGTCAAGGTCACCATCACGTTTCGCGGACGAGAAATCGTCCACTCGGAGTTGGCACGGACTATTCTCGATCGTATGGCCCAGGAGGTTTCTCCCGTTGGTCAAGTCGAGCGGGCAGCAAGGGTGGAAGGTCGCGCCATGATCATGATTTTGGCGCCGAAGAAAGGAGCTTGACAGCATGCCCAAGATGAAATCGCACCGGGGCGCGAAGAAGCGTCTCCATGTGACGGGAACCGGAAAATTGCTGCGATATCGGGCCGGCAAGCGCCATCTTATGTATGGAAAGTCCGCATCCCGGCGACGGCGACTTCGGGGCCAAGCCCAGTTGTCCCCGGGTGACACTGCTCGTTCGCGCGCACTGTTGCCCTACGACTAGGAATATTCGGCAGCTTGATGATTAGGAGGAACTTCCGTGGCACGGGTTAAGAATGGCAAGGTTACCCATCGCCGACATAAAAAGATCCTGAAAATGGCCAAGGGCTACCGCGGTTCGCGGCATCGGCTTTTTAGGCCGGCCAATGAAGCGGTCATGCATGCGTTGTGGTATGCGTACCAGCATCGACGCAAGCGCAAGGGCGATTTCCGCCGCCTTTGGATTGTCCGGATCAATGCAGCGGCCCGCATTCATGGGTTGTCTTATAGCAAACTGATGTATGGGCTTAAAAAGGCTGGCGTGGACTTAAACCGCAAGATGTTGGCTGATTTAGCCGTGCGGGATGCCGAAAGCTTTGGCCAGTTGGCTCAAGTTGCCAAAGGTCAGCTTTAACGCCGATGGAGGATGTCGTTCATCCGCTGGACGATTTGCAAAACAAAGTGGTTCGGACGGTTGTACACTTGCAGCAGAGTCGCACGGCTCGGGAAAAGACCGGCCAGTCGGTGTTAGAAGGACCTCATCTGATCTTGGAGGCCCTGGCTGCGCGGTCGCGTATGCGCGCTATCTTATATAGTGGGCGCTTGATGGAGCGACCCGACGGGCCGGACTTGTTGCGACGCGTGATGGGCGGTTCCGCACGCACGGTTTATGTGACGGATCGCGTTTTGGATCATGTGTCGGACGTGGAAACCCACCAAGGGATTGTGGCCGTTGCCGATCTGAGCCTGCCGGTGAGCGCGTCCATCGAGGAGGGTTCGACGCTGGTCGTGGCGTCGGTGCAGGACCCCGGCAATCTCGGAGGTCTCATCCGGACGGCAGCTGCCTTCGGTTTTAGGGTGGCGTTGGCGCCCGGCACAGTCGACCCCTTAAACCCCAAAAGCTTGCGTGCATCGGCCGGGGCAATCTTTCGCACGCAGGTGAAAATTCTGGAGCGTTTGTGGGATTACAGCCCGAACGTGAGTTTGGTGGTGGCTGATCCTCGCGGCTCTCTTGACTACCGTGCGTGGGACTGGCGTCGGCCGACTGTTTTGGTGGTGGGAAACGAAGGCGCGGGCGTGGACCCGGATTTAGTCGGCAAGGCGACCGCGCGGCTTAATATCCAGACAACTCCCGGGACCGAGTCGCTTAACGTATCGGTGGCCGCCGGAATTATAATGGCGGAAGCTTTTCGGCAACAACAAAGAGGCTTGCCGACGGATAGCGTCTCGTGATATGGTGAGGCTCGAAACCTGATGAACAAGGAAAGTACCGGCGGTATCGCCTACAGGGAAGGCGCCCGAGACTGGGAGGCGCCTGGCGGTTAATCCGGGAAGTTCCCTTGGAAGGGGCCCTCTGAACCACGCAGTAGGAGGGACGGGCGGCCCGATATAGCCAGCGAGTTCAAATACAGGTGGTACCGCGAGTGATCGCCCTGGAGCGGGCGGTTTTTTTGTGGGGAGGCGGCTATATGGCTGAAGAGATCTGGGACGAGGCGAAGGCCGCCATTGATCTCGCCCAATCACCGAAAGACTTGGAAGCGCTGCGGGTGCGGTTTTTGGGCAAGAAAGGAACCTTGACGGAAGCATTCAAGGCCTTGGGGCGGATAGCGGTGGACGAGCGTCGGCGGGAAGGCGAGAAGCTCAACCGCATTCGGGCCGAATTGGAGCAGTGGTTGGCCGCTCGATCCGAAGTGTTGGCGACTCAGGAGCTAGATCGCCAAATGGAGGCCGAACGGTTGGATATGACGCTGCCCGGACGCCGTCCCGCCATTGGCCACTTGCATCCAGTGACCGTGGTCCGGCGCCAATTGGAACAAATCATGACACGGCTGGGCTTTTCGCTTACGTATGGGCCGGAAATTGAAAGCGAATGGTACAATTTTGAAGCGTTAAACATGCCGGCGTCGCATCCTGCGCGCGAGATGCATGACACATTTTATTTGCCTCCACCTTACCTGCTCCGCACCCACACGTCTCCTGTGCAAATTCGCGCGATGCAAAAAGCCGAAGGCCGCACCCCGGTTCGCGTAGCAGCAACCGGTTTTACGTATCGTCGCGACGATGATGCGACTCACCTGCCGCAATTTGTGCAAATGGAAGGTTTGGTCGTGGATACGGATATCAGTATGGCTGATCTCAAGGGCGTGCTGCTGGAGATTGTGCGTGAAGTGTTTGGACCCGCGACGCAAATTCGTTTGCGCCCCAGTTATTTTCCATTTACCGAGCCGTCGGCGGAAGTGGATGTCAGTTGTGCGGTGTGCGCCGGGGTGGGGTGTCGCGTTTGCAAAAACTCTGGATGGTTGGAAATTTTGGGCTCGGGTCTGGTGCATCCACATGTGCTGCGATCGGGCGGCTTTGATCCCCAAAAAGTGTCGGGATTTGCGTTTGGGTGGGGGATCGAGCGGGTCGCGATGTTGCTTTACGGATTGGACGATATCCGGCTCTTATACCAGAATGACCTGCGGTTTTTGTCCCAGTTTTAGGGGGAGATGTGATGGATCTACCGTACAGCTGGCTTTGGGAACTGGGGAAGGACTGGCCCGACGTCGAGGACGTGGGCCGGGATCTGAGCCGTTTGGGCTACGAAGTGGCGGAAGTGAGTGCGTGGGAGGCGGGACTTGCCCCGGTGGTGCTGGCGCTGGTGGTGGACCGCAAACCGCATCCGGCCAGCCACCGGCTGGCTCTGGTGACCGTGGAAATTGGCGAGGGCCACACGGTCACGGTCGTGACCGGAGCCACGAATGGGGTGGCGGGCGATCGCGTATGGTATGGGCCGCCCGGCACGGTCCTACCGGATGGGCGACGGCTTGAAACTATCGACATTCACGGAGTTCCTTCGCCAGGCATGTTGCTGTCGGCAGCGGAGTGTGGCTATCGGGCGAGCCCCGGCGATTTGTGGATTTGGGAAGGCCACGAGGCGGCGGGGACGCCATGGCCCGACATCATGGGCCGAGATTGGGTGCTGCGGTTGGAGTTGACCCCGAATTTGGCTCAGTTTGGCCAATCGGCTATCGGGGTGGCACGTGATTTGGCAGGCCTTTATGGTCTTCCCCAACCAGTGTTACCCAAACCTCCACTGCCCGGGGTCGGCGCTTCGGGCAAAGTGGTCCTGGAGGCCTCGGAGCTTTGCCCCATTTATAGCTTGATGGCCGTGGAGACGACGGCCGGCCAACTGCCTTGGACCTGGCAACGGCGGCTGGTGGCTTCGGGCTTTCGGTTGATAAGCCCGGTGGTGGATGTCACCAACTATGTGCTGATGGAATTGGGTCAGCCTCTCCATGCGTTTGATGCAGACCGGGTGGCGTTACCCATTTGCGTCCGGTTGGCCCGTCCGGGCGAAGAGTTGGTGCTGCTGGACGGGACCCGGCTAAGCCTGGGATCGGACGATTTGGTCATCGCCGACGTCGACAAAGTGTTGGCGTTAGCTGGGATCATGGGAGGGCAAGACTCCGGCGTGGGGCCGCATACACGCCGTGTTCTATTGGAATCGGCTCATTTTAAGGGTCCAGGCATTTATCGCAGCGCGCGCCGGTTGGGCTTGAACACCGACGCGGCTTTGCGCTTTAGCCGCGGGACCGATCCAGGGGCCGCGGAGGCGGCTTTGGCCAGGGCCGAGGCCGCTCTGGCCCAATCTCGAAGCCTAATCCACCGTGACTGGGTGGTTACGGCAGGCGAAGCTCCCACCCCTCGCCGTGTAGGGTGGAATCCCGACCGCATTCGCGTCTGGCTCGGAACCGATTGGGACGATGCGCGGTTGGAGCGAGATCTGGGTCGCTTGGGTTTTCATCGGGATCGGGATCACATCGTCGTGCCCAGCTATCGTCCGGATATCGAGGGGTTGCCGGACTTGGCGGAAGAAATCGTGCGACTGGAAGGCATGGACGCCATTCCGGTGCGCTTGCCGGCCCAAACCGGCATCGCCAAGCTGGACCGCCAGATGGTTGAGGCGGACCGTGTGCGCGACCTGATGGTGGCGGCGGGGTTTACCGAAGTGTTGACCAGAAGCTTCATTGCTCCCGGCATCTTGGCCGATCTGGGGTTTCCGGAGGGCGTGCATCGGCTGCGGAACCCGCTTCGGGAAGAAGAATCGGTTTTGCGTTCCAGCTTGTTGCCTAGCTTATTGACCGTCTCCCGTTATAACCATGATCGCCAGTGGCCATCGGAAGCGATTTTTGAAGTGGGGCGCGTATTTCAGGGGCGGGCCGAAGATCCGGTAGAACACCTGGAACTCGGGGTCTTGTTGACACTGGAGCCTTTGCCCGCGCTCTATGGCGCCAAGAATCCCAGCGTTTACGATTTGAAGGGCTTGATTGAGCTGATGGCCGAGACGATGGGATGGCCCTTGGCCTTGGCGTCTGAGCCTGGGGCGCCCTATCTTCATCCGGGACGGTTCCTGTCGATTTGTTACGCCGGAACGGTGTTGGGGCATTTGGGGGAGGTGCATCCCACTGTGGCTGCTCAATGGCACTTGCCCAGGACCGGAGTGGTGATCTTGCGGCTCCCCCCACCAGGCCTGCGAACATCAAAGGCATACGATCGCCCGTCCCGGTTTCCTGGCATTCGCCGGGACTTGAGTTTGCTGGTTCGAGAGGGGACAACCTGGCAGGCTATCGACAGGGCTTTGGCCGGGACGGCGGCGATCCATCTCCGCCACTGGGAACCGTTTGACCAGTATTTCGGGCCGTTGGGGCGATCGGTGGGCGTGAGCCTCCACTTTCAAGCGGACGACCGCACCTTAACGGAGTCGGACGTGGATGAAGAGGTGGCGCGGCTTTTGCAGGTTCTGTCGAAGATTGGCGTTGAGCGCCGGGAGTAAGGGCGAAAAAGCGCGAAAAAAGTTTGATCGGGGGCAGGATTTCTCTCGCGGGGTCGAGAACGGGAAGTTAAACGCCCAGGGAGGTTCTACCGTGAGCGATATTGTGCGTACCACCGTGGCGGTCTATGGGGAAGAGTACCAGCTTAAAACCGACTTACCCGAAGAACACGTGCAAGCCTTGGGCCGCTTGGTGGATAGCCGTATTCGATCCCTGGCCGCCCGCCATCCTCGGGTGGCGGCCAGCCGTTTGGCGGTTCTAGCGGCGATGACGCTGGCGGAAGAGCTCGTGAAGCTCAAGGCGGAACATGAGGAGGCCCTGCAGGCTTTGCAAGCACGCTGGCGGCGGGAAAAGTCGGCGTTGCGGAGCAGCAAAGCGTAACGGTCACAAAACGCCCGCGGCTTGGCTTTGAGCCCCTCAAGGCCGACGCAATGATTTTGTCCCCCAAAGCTTTTAGCTGAAGAAGCTGCCGTTTGAGGGTGGCTTCTTATTGTGTGTGTCGTCCTCGTCAACGTTGCTCGCATACGCGGAAGGGATCTTTAAATTTAACCCCAGCACGTCGCCTTGCTACGGGTCCTTCGCCAAGCGGCGGAGGCGTTTTCATGCCCGGGCCACCGAGTCGAACTTTCCTAGCTAGGACATTCCTAAGCCGGTAATTTTAATTTAATAGGCGTTTTTAGGGAGATGTCGGATGGCGGGAAAACGATCGTCGCGCGACCGCGGCGGTTTGACGCATTGGTTATCATGGTAATGGGAGCGGTCGTACTGGCAGGTCAGACGATAGGGCGAAGGGATGGACGCCCTTTGAAGTGCAGGGGGATTAGGGGGATGACAATCACCTCAGAGCGCATCACCATGCCCGCCAGACGAGCGATGCCGCGTCACTGAAGACGAACCTGGAACAAAAATGGTGCCAAGAGTTGGGGACACCGTGATGGCGGTGAAATCGGGCTTCCGGACAAAGGGGTTGGGCTGTGAGCACGTTATTTGCGGTAGCCACCGGTCTTTTTCAGCCGTCGTCAACACTAGCAGGCCAGGCTCTTCAGGGTCTGGTTGATATCCGGCTTGGTCAGCCCAACGCGCCCGAGGCGACGACAGTCGAAGCTTGCCTTTACACCGGGCGCAATCTCGCAGAGGTCATGAGCGGGCACGTGCGGGGCCCGCTTCACGAACCATTGCAGGAGTTAATTCAACACCATTCGATCTTTATTCGCCATCCTGCCCTCTATGTCAATGCCCACCGACCAGATGCTTTTCGGAAGCCCCCCACTCCTGTCATGGCTGCCGTGGAGGCGGCCGGCCTGCCTCTGCGCACCATGGGGCATCTGCGACGCGGCGAAGCATTGCCGCCGGATGTCACAGGTCAAGGATTTTGGACGCGCGGACACCGTGATTTGACGTTGCTCACCGCGTCTATGGCGGCCGACCTCTTGGAGCACTGGATTGCCGCAGGCCAAGACGTGGTCTTCGAATTGGAAGAGCGCGTGCAGTCCGATGTTCGGGACGCCTTATTCGAGACACTTTCGGAACGAAGGGTGCCCTGGCTGGTGTTGGGGCTTCCGGGCCGCCGAGTCCTCGCTTGGCCGGACGCGGTTCCGGTATTCAGCCGGGGCCTGGCTTTCCCGTCGGAAACGATGGGGGTCGACGCCCTGCTGCCGTGGCTTTGGAGTTTGTCATGAACCAGCATGCCATGGAACGGCTAGAGCTTCCGTTGGTGTTGGACGGGCTGGCGCGATTCGCCGAAACGGAGACGGGACAAAACCAGTTGCGCCAGATGCGGCCGGTCCCTGATCTGCAATGGCTTCGGGAACGCCACGCTTGGTTTTCGGAGGCCCAATTATCACCGGCCGTGAAAGCGATCACGTTGACGGGGGCCATCGATTTGAGCCCATTGCTGGAGCGCGCTCAAAAAGGCGGCCTCCTTTATCCGGTGGATCTGTGGCCATTGGCGGTGACGATTGAGCGTGGTGAGCATATGCAAGCGGCGTTGAACGAGGAATCCACTCCCACCCTGGCGCGCCAATGGGGGTCGTTTAACCCACCAAGATGGCTTCGCCAGGCGATTGCCGCGGTATTGGCGGACGATTTGTCCATCCGCGACACCGCCAGTCCGCGTCTTTTAGAGATTCGCCGGCAGATACGGGCGTTAGAAACAGAAATCGATCAGGTGTTTCAACGGCTATTGCGGTCGCCATCGTGGAGCGAGGCGTTGCAAGATGCGTTGATTACGGTGCGCAACGGACGGCGGGTGGTCCCCGTCAAGCACACGTTTCGCCATAAGGTGGCGGGCTTGGTTCACGACCAGTCAGGCAGTGGACAAACCGTATTCATCGAACCGATGGCGGTGGTGGAGCGGCAAAATCAGATCATGGGCTTGCAGCGCGAGGAAGAAGAGGAGATTGAGCGTATCTTGCGTCAGCTGACAGGCCAGGTGGTTCAAGCCGGGGAGGCGTTGAAAGCTTTAAGCCTCGGCGTGATTGGCTTGGATGTGGTGCTGGCTCAGGTGCGGTGGGCCGAGAGGTTTCAAGCCGGATTGCCGCGCATTGGGGGCGATACCTTGGTGTTAGACAGTGCGCGTCATCCGCTCCTGACTCAAGCGGTGCCCCTCTCTCTAGATTGCGGAGGCAAACACCCCGGCCTTGTCATGATTTGTTCCAATTGGCGCCGGACTAC
>JAKAAL010000152.1 GCA_021802375.1 Bacillota bacterium
ATGGATGCGAAGGGCGGCTTGATGATGATGGTGATGGAGGCAACGTCGTGGCAAAAGAACCCATAATCTTCGAGTCCCTGCCGGGGGAACTGTGGTGGGGCGGCGGGTCCCACTATGGGACCATGATGCCGTTTGGCAAGACTAAGACGTCGATCAATCTTCTGGGCGATTTGGGTGGGAACCAAGGGGCTCCCCTGTTCCTCTCCAATCGAGGTCGCTATCTCTGGTCCGATGACCCCTACGCGATTACGTTCGACCAAGGGCGGATTTGTGTCTCACCAGCCAAGGGGAAGGTCTTTTTGGAGGAGGGCCACTCTAATCTCAGGGGGGCCTACCGCCACGCCTCCCAGACGTTCTTTGCACCCTCCGGGAGACGTCCGCCGGAGGCATTTTTCAAGACCCCGCAATACAATACCTGGATCGAGATGGGCTACGAGCCGACGGCCAGCAAAGTCATTGCCTATGCCCACCATATCCTTGCCCATGGATTTCCGGCGGGGGTATTGATGATCGACGACAACTGGCAGGAGGACTACGGATCGTGGGATTTCCACCCTGGACGCTTTCCCGATCCCGCGGCGATGGTCCGCGAACTCCATGCTCTAGGGTTTTCGGTGATGCTTTGGATGTGCCCCTTCATCAGCGCCGACAGCCAAACCTTCCGAACGTTGCGCGGACAGGGACTTTTGGTCAAGGACGTCAGCGGGGATGCCGCGATTCGCGCATGGTGGAACGGCTACAGTGCGGTACTGGATGGTTCGCATCCAAAGGCCGTTGCTTGGCTGCATGAACGGCTTTACGGCTTGATGGACCGCTATGGGATCGATGGCTTCAAGATGGATGCCGGCGATCCCGAATACTATCGAGCCGAGGACAGCACTTATGGCCACGTCACGCCGGTCGAACAGTGCCGGCTCTGGTCGAACATCGGAGTCGATTACCCGTTCAACGAGTTTCGGGCCAGTTGGCGCATGGGAGGCCAGCCGTTAGTTCAGCGCTTGCGCGATAAGCGCCATAGTTGGGACGAAGACGGGCTCAACACCTTGATTCCCAATGGATTGGCGCAGGGACTTTTGGGATATGCCTTTAATTGCCCGGATATGGTGGGCGGAGGCCTGGAGGGCGACTTTGCTTCGCCGGATTTTCAGTTCGATCAAGATCTTTTCATCCGCTATGCCCAATGTTCCGCGTTGTTTCCCATGATGCAATTTTCCATTGCCCCCTGGCGGGTGCTGGACCCGGATCGCTTAGCACTCTGCCTGAACATGGTTCGACTCCACGTCAGCATGGCCGACGAACTGCTCGCCCTGGCAAATGCCGCCGCGAGCGATGGTGAGCCCATCATGCGTCATCTAAGTTATGCATACCCCGACCAAGCCTATGACGAGGTACGCGATCAGTTCATGCTGGGCGAAGGCATCTTGGTGGCGCCGGTTTTGGAACGTGGAAGCGAACGGCGTCGTGTGGTCTTTCCGCCCGGGCGATGGCGTGGCGACGACGCAAGCGAAGTAGAAGGGCCAACCACCATGGAAGTTGCGGCGCCGTTATCGAGACTGCCCTGGTATCGCCTGGTGCATTCGGCTACGCTTGGCTAAGGCGAAAACACGACCCTCGCGTTTTGGCTACGCTCAAGTCGGAGCACGAGATGAACGGGTGGGTTGTTGGCACCATTGGCTTCTGGCCGATCCCTTGGACAGGGAACCCGTGTACGGACCTCATCACGGTAGTGTGCGGAATTGGACAAAAAATCGGTCCGAGCCGGGAGGCTCGAAGAATGAGATGCCGGGATTGGACGGTATTCATGCGGCCTGAGCGCTTCCACGGTAGGACGCGTTAAGCCCGTTACGCGGACCATCTTCTCAACATAATCGCCATCGGCCACCATGGCTCGATCGACTCGTTCGATGCCTTGGCTTTTCACGTGATCGACAATTTTGGACACTTTGCTCAACTCCCTTTCCAAAAGGCGCATCTCCTCATCGGTTGATGTCCGCTTGGATAACGCTAGGACAGCAGCCGCGACGAGGTCGGCCTGTCGGCCGAGAGTACGTTCTGAATCAAGTTCAGCGCCTGGCTAAAGAGGATCCGTCGATTATCCGTCTGCATTCCAAAAGCTAAAGCCAGCCGCACGCGACCTGCCGGGTTCCATGCCTGTGCCGCTCGGTGGGTCGCCACGACGTCCAAGGCTTTTTGCTTGAAAGTGCCGCAAAAACACGTTTTCCACCCAATACCGAATCGAACCAAGATCTAAAGGGTCGGGAGCCGACGCCACTCGGGGCCGCATAGAGAACCACGATGCGGATCCTGGGAGACCGGTACTTCGCGCAATGCCAAGCGTTCAAAGAGTCCCAAATCGAGGGGTTGTTGCAACGCCTCCTGCAGCGCGTGCCCAACAGCCTGCACGAGCGGATTACGCGGACGTTGTCCGTAGGACTATTGAAAACGGCATAAGCCTTGACACGCACGCGATTCAGGATCATGTGACGCTTGGAAAGTTGCGTGGCTAAGATGAACATCGCAAACATGAAGCCGTTCCATGTGACCTCAGCAGCACCCTCTTTTCAGGGAGTAAGCCACCCTAGGCGTCGAAGCCGCTCACATTGTAGCAAACGTTAGGGAACTATGGGCCAAAAGTTCGGACCGTATCGACTGTCGTCCAAAGGATCCGCGCCTAGTCCAATCCACCTCGCCGTCCGGTCGCCTACATCGGGAAACCGCTACGCTGGTTTGCCGCACAGGAGTCGTTCGGCACGAAAGAGAGGAAAGAATAAAGGTTATGGGCCATCTGTGGTTGGAATGTCCCTTTCTCAGTGCAAGCCAGCGTTATCGGCCGTCGGGACTCAGATTGAAATAGGGGGGTCTTTATGCGAAGATTCTCGCGATCGCTGAGGTTGGACGACCGTGGAAGAGGGACCCGTACGGGATGGGGCATGAGCCCGCTGATCGGCCACGGCACGGTCAGGATTCGCGCGGCGGATTGCAGGCGGGGACCACAAATATTTTGGTCACCATCAATGACTCAAGGGCAGGAGCGATGGTACGAACGCCCGCGTCAACGCATGAACACCGTTATCTAGCGGTCTCTCACGAGTTCGGTTGGAGGGGGATCAGGATTCCAGTATTTCGCGTACGTGCTGAATTCGACGGAACAACCAAAGTTCCGTCGAAGACTGCAGAAGCACACCGCAACTAGCCACGATCAACGAATCCATGTCCGTGAATGGCACTTTCCCCTTGATGATGCTGCTCACATTGAAGACTATCGCTAATGCGACGACGCTGGTCCATTGGACGTTTCTCTTATTCCAGCGACCCCATACTTGAGCAGCATTGAACACCGTATCCCGATATGCGTGCAGTTCGGACACGGTCCCTACACGAAGAATCCGGCGGATTTCCGGAGAGAACCCCGAAGGCTTTGAATCGGAAGAAATCGTAACAAACCAGCGATGACCTGGCAGCGGATAAACCCATACGGAAAAGGTGCCCCAGGCGATGAACACTCCCACGAGAATGAGTCCTCCCACCACACGCTCAACACCAAACAAAGCCAAGCAATATCCTATAACCCCGCTTAACACGAAGCCCAGTCCCAGCGCATTGAATTGGTCGACCCATCGGCCCACTCAAACACCTCCACAGGGATTTCGTCGAGAGAGCCGGCTTCTCACCGACCCGTCCATCATGCACCTAACCGATGGTTAAAGCCTTTAGTGCACGAGCTTTTAATCCTTTTAGCGATACACGGCGTCCCCGTTAGTTCAGGGCAAATCCCCTGGCCCGGATTCTCGTTGCCCAATAGTCGAGAGTACGTATTATTGGAGGAGGTTGCCGCCTCCTGGAAACTAGTCCCCTTTGCGTGGCAACGCTTTCAGTATACCGATTCGAGATCCCACTATATCAGAGGACGATTCCGAAACTTTGAAAACTGCCCTGAAGTGCATAAAGATGCCCATCCCTAGGCGAATGATCCAACCACGTTTTGCACCATACCACCGATCGTTTCCAAAACTCATTGGCAAAACGGCGTGGATTAGGCCTTCGGAATAATTCTCTGTATGGTTCAAAATACGGGTGGGCCACCTGAATTGGAGGGACCTTGATGCACAAGCGCCGGTTAGTAATCGAGCATAAGTTTCTGATACATCGACATGCACGTTGCTCCTGACCCACGTGAAGACATCGGATAGACAGGCGACGAAGAGGGCTGTCATCATCGTGCCAGGGGTGTGCCGAGTATGCAAGGGTCGGAGGTTCGGGTGCTCTATCCGTAATGTGGCGTGCTAGGTTATGGTGAGTTTGTGGCCGCTATCCCAATTCTTGCGCGGAAAACGCCGGATAACTCTCCCCATAATAAGTCTCGGTGGATAGGTCGCGACATTCTCCAGCAGCCAGGAATCGGTGCGCGAACGGCGGGTTTCGGTATCCAAATGAACCGCAGAGGTCGGCAACCCGCTCATTTCATCCGATAACCACGGCACCGGTGCGTATTGTGAACCGATCCCGAGGTAGGTGTTATGGGAATCCCTAAGGAATAGTCGCACGGCGGGGCATCGCGTATTCGATCATTCTCCACATAACCTAGCGCGCCACATTACAAAGGGAGCATCTCCCGATAATCGGCTGGGCACGGACGGTCCAGCGGGGCCGCCGGCATTCCGATAACTGGGGCACCACAGCCCAGACGGGCTGGCTGTGAACCACGTTGGGACCCTCTGCATCGGCCGAGGCGGTGTATGGGATGATGCATCATCGCTGGAACTGGCAAGCGTGCACCTTTCATCAAGGCAAAACGACATGGCAACTTCCGCCTTGTTTTGGCCAGGATCCAGCTATCATGGAAGCGTTAGTCGGGGCGCAACTCGTGGCGGTGACGCTCTGGAACTGGTGGACCGAGCGCAAGGTCGAACCATTTGTTGCCATGGTGTTCCGCCACCAAACCAGCGGATCTTCGCCGGCTTGTTGAACACTGGGCCCGGGCCGTCAGGAGTTTCTGGGGCACGTGCGCCATTCTTGCCACGGCATGGTAAAAGAGGTAAGGTTAAAACGGTTTAGGATGAAAAGAGCGGATTCGTTGGAGGAGTGTGGCGCGACTCGATGGCCGAAGGAACTCCGTGGCTGACATCGAACGTTTGGGCTCGCCGAGGCATGGTGGCCACTGGCCACCCGATGGCGAGCCAGGCGGGATTGGCGGTTTTGCATCTCGGGGGGAACGCCGTCGACGCGGCGGTTGCATCTGCTCTAGTCACTGCCGTGGTAATGCCCCAAATGTGCGGTCTCGGTGGCGACTGTTTTGTACTGTATAGCGATCCTTCAGGTACGGTCCACTCCATCGTGGGCAGCGGGGCCCTTCCTTTATCGTTTCCCGAGTCCCTGCTCCACGCGACCTCGAAGGCGTTGCTTCCCCTTCGAGGAGGGGCTTCGGTAGCTGTTCCCGGGGCGCTTGATGCCTATCAATTGTTGCACCAGCGCTTTGGTCGACTGACCTGGGCAGATGTGGTCTATCCTGCCGTGAGCTTAGCGCGCGACGGGTTTGCCGTTGACGTTGGCTTGTCTCAAGATCTTCGGGATAACCAGGAAGAGCTCATGCAGGATGGGGCGGCAGCAGCCCGATTCTTTCCTCAAGATCGGCCGCTTGCGCCTGGAGAAATCCTAGTCCAGCCGGAATTGGCGGAGTGGTTGAAAGAGATCTTAGAGGCGGGATCGTCGTGCTTTTACCAGGGCCCGATGGCTGAGGCCGTGGCTCAGGCGGTGCATGCGGCCGGAGGGTTTCTTTCGGCTGACGACTTGAAGGCGTATCGCGCCCAGACCGAACCGCCACTAGCGATGGAGGTAGGGGGCTTTACGGTGTTTGCTTCCCCGCTCCCCTCGGCGGGTATAATCCTGCTTGAAGCGCTGGCCATTGTAGGGCGAGGGGGATTTTCGGCCGATTGGCGGGAGGATCCCGAAAAGGTTCATCAGGTGATTGAAGCCCTTCGCTGGAGTTTTTACGATCGGCGCGCGCGGCTGGGCGATCCCGACTTTACGAGCTTTCGCGCGGAGACGCTGATTGATCCGATGCATATTGACCGCAGATGGGCAAAGATCGGTTGGCAAAAGGCCAACCTGCCCATGGAACCCCAAGATTTAGCGCCAGAGGGGGATACCACTTCGCTGGTAGCGGTCGACCAGGACGGAGGATCGGTGAGCCTGATACACAGTCTTGGCTTAGCGTTTGGCTCCCAAGTGTACGTCAGCCGGGGAGGATTTTTTCTTAACAACCGCGCCGGGCGTTCATTCAACTTGATTCCCGGACATCCTAACCAGGCCTTGCCTGGTAAACGGCCTATGCATACACTGAATACCTATTTGGTGCAAGAATCCGGGCGTACGCTGCTGGTGGGCAATACTCCAGGCGGCGACGGCCAGCCTCAATGGAATCTTACCATTCTGATGGATTTGTTATGGGGGGGACGTTCTCCGGCTGAAGCGGTAGCCATGCCGCGCTTGACCGTGTTGCCAGCAACTGATGCACACACCCTAAACGATCGAGAACAGGTGCAAGTGGAATCAAGATTTAGTCCGCGGGTGTGGAACGAGCTTGGTCGACGCGGCCACGTGGTGCAGGTGATTGGTCCCTACGCTGGCGGAGGCTCGGTGCAAGTCATCCGGCGTGTCGGGGAGGGACTTGTGGGAGCCTCGGATCCACGGGCGTCGGGTCAAACGATAGGATTTTAAGGCAAGCGGGGAGGACTTAGCGATGGCTGACAAGCAATACGACGTGGTAATTATCGGCGGCGGCACGGGTGGCTATGTAGCCGCTATTCGGGCTGCCCAATTGGGCCTGAAGGCGGCGGTGGTAGACAAATCTAAGGTTGGAGGCACGTGCCTTCACCAAGGCTGTATTCCCACCAAGGCATTGTTACATACCGCAGAGCTTCTTGATACCTTTCGTCACCACCAGGAGTTCGGCTTAACGGGCGAAGTGGGCTTAGATTATGCGGGAGCCTTGGCAAAGAAGGACCGCGTCGTCAACCAGTTGTACCGAGGGGTACAGGGTCTGATCAAGAAAAACAAGGTGGATGTCCTCGACGGGTTTGGGCGTTTGTCGGCGGCTAACCAAGTCGAGGTCACGGCCGAAGATGGCTCGAAGACCACCCTTTTGGCGAAAGATATCGTGCTGGCGACGGGATCGGTGCCGCGCGCGCTGCCTAAACTCCAGTTTGACGGTAAACGGGTTATTAATTCCGACCACGTGCTGACTATGGCTGAAGTGCCTCAGTCCGTCTTGATTTTAGGCGGAGGTGCCATCGGAGTGGAGTTCGCCTCGATGTACAACGATTTTGGCAGCAGCGTCACGTTGGTGGAAATGTTGCCTCACATCCTGCCTCAGGATGACCAAGAGATTGCGGGGCAATTGACGCGGCTTATGACCCGACGTGGAATCAAGGTGCACGCGGGTGCCACCTTCATGCTGGATCAGGTCAAGGTCGGCAAAAAGGGGGTCAGCGGAGTCATTCAGACGAGCGATGGCAAAGAGAGTCCTGTCGAAGGCGAAGTGTTGCTGGTGGCGGTGGGCCGACAGCCGGTGAGCGAGGGTCTTGGCTTGGAGACCCTGGGTGTGGCCATCGATCGCGGCTTCGTCAAAGTGGACGACCACTATCGCACCAATGTGCCTCATGTCTATGCGATTGGCGACCTGATTGGGGGATACCTTTTGGCTCATGTGGCGGCCCACGAAGGTATGATTGCGGTCGAGACCATTGCCGGCAAGCAGCCAGAACTCTTGAGTGCCGATCGTATTCCGCGGGTGACCTATTCTCGGCCTGAGGTGGCTTCGGTGGGATGGACCAAAGAGGAAGCCGAGCAGCATGGACGTACGGTCAAAGTGGGAACCTTCCCTTTTAAGGCTAATGGCCGTTCCCTGATTTTGGGGGAGGCTGAAGGGATGGTGAAACTGGTGGCCGATGCCAAGACAGATGCCCTCTTGGGGGCCCACATCGTGGGCCCGAATGCGTCCGAGATGATTAACGAGATGGCACCTCCGCCTAAAATCAAGACGGACTGAGGCACTTCAGCCATAGTCAGCACGTGGTCGGAATTAATAACCCGTTTACCGTCAAACTGGAGTTTAG
>JAKAAL010000153.1 GCA_021802375.1 Bacillota bacterium
TGATCCTGGGAAGCGGAGGACGGCCACCTTAGTCTTCATCGTTGATCACCCACACCTCAAATCGCTCGAGGACGGGATTAGCCAAAAAATCCTGACCTAGGGTCTGGGCCAGAGCCATCGCCGCCTCCGTCGAAGAAGCATCCACCCAAAGGTCCACCAGCTTGCCAATCCTTAACGATACCACCCCGGGATAGCCCCTTTCGGCCACGACCTTTTGCGTGGCCTGGCCCGCGGGGTCCAGCACCTCCGGTTTTAAAGTGACCGCCATGCGTAGTCGGTATTGGCTCACTTTTGCACCCTCTTCCACACTTCTTGATACGCCCCTTCAACATCACCGAGGTCTCGGCGAAATCGGTCCTTATCCAGTTTTTCGAGGCTCGACGCATCCCAAAGGCGACAGGTGTCAGGGGTGATTTCATCGCCCAGCAGCAGTCGGCCTTGAAACCGCCCAAATTCCAATTTAAAGTCTACCAATATCAACTGGCGTTCCAGTAAAAATGGCGACAAGACCCGATTAACCCGTAGGGCCAACGCCTTTAACTCCGCGATGGTGTTGTCATCGGCCAGTCCCAACGCGCGGATGTGATCCTCATTGAAGAGGGGATCTCCCAAGGCATCGTTTTTAAAGTAGAATTCCACCACGCAAGACGCCAGTTCCGTGCCCTCTTCTAATCCCGTTCGCTGACTAAGGGATCCGGCCACGCGGTTTCGAACCACCACTTCCAGGGGAATCATGGTCAGGCGCCGCACTAAGAGTCGCCGCTCGTCCAAGGCTTCCAAAAGATGCGTGGGGATTCGCCTGTCTTCCAGGTAGCGATATAGTCGCGCGGTTAGCGCACAATTAATCACCCCTTTGTCGGCGATTTGCCCGCGCTTTTGTCCATTAAATGCCGTCGCATCATCCTTGAACTCCATGATGACGGCGTCCTCTTGGTCCGCCTGGAAAACACGTTTGGCCTTGCCCTCGTATAACAACTTCTTATCCATGCTCGCCTCCTTAGGCTAGGGTAGCGTCCCACTCTATCGGGTGGGATCACCGTTCGGCAAAATCCCGATTCGTGCATAGATTTCATCGACCTGAGCTAGATACGGGGCAACCTCGAACAACGCTGAAAGCCGGTCGGCTGCTATTCGCGACGTCACCTCCGGATCGCGCCTGAGGCGCGCGGCAAACGACTGTTGCGGATGAGCCAGGGCCGCCATGGCGTGAGATTGGACTAATTTGTACGCTTCGTCTCGCGTGAGCCCGGTCTCGATCAGAGCAAGCAATACTTTTTGTGAAAACACCAATCCGCCGGAGGATTCGATGTTTTCGCGCATACGCTGGTCGTTCACACGTAATCCATCCATGACGAACTTCATGGAATACAAGAGGTAATCCGCCAGCATGGTCGCGTCGGGAAGAATAATGCGCTCGACCGAGGAATGCGAAATATCTCGCTCGTGCCAAAGCCCAATGTCCTCCAGAGCCGGCACCACATAGCCACGCAACACTCTGGCAAGTCCACTAATCTGCTCACATTTGACCGGATTTCGCTTGTGCGGCATGGCGCTTGAACCCCGTTGACCGCTGGCGAACGGCTCCTCCATTTCGCCTACCTCGGAGCGCTGCAGGTGGCGAACTTCGGTGGCCATCTTATCGAGATCACTGGCCATAATCGCCAAGGCACTCACGACTTCGGCGTGGCCGTCGCGTTGCAGCACCTGAGTCGCCAGCGGCGCTGGAACCAGTCCCAGCGCCTCGGCCACGTAGGCCTCCACGGCAGACGGTACATTGGCATAATTACCCACAGCACCGGAAAGCTTGACCACTCCCATCCGTCCTCGAGCATGCTCGAGCCGCTGCCGGTCGCGCCCGAGGTCTAGCCACCAGAGCGCGAATTTCAGCCCCACGCTGGTTGGTTCGGCGTGCATGCCGTGCGTCCTGCCCATAATCGGGGTATGGCGGTAGCGAAGGGCCAATGTCTGCAGGCTGGCTCGAAGCTCATCGAGGCCGCCGATGATAAGGTCAAGAGCCTCCGTCATCAATGAGGCCAGCGCGGTATCCACCACATCGGTCGAGGTCATACCAAAATGTAGGTATTTCGCGTCTTCTGGCGCGACCGTCTCGCTGGCGGCACTGAGAAACGCCAAGACGTCGTGATGATATTCGCTTTCATAAAAGTCCACGCGCGCCGAAGAGACGCTAGCTCGTTTGAGGCGTTCGGCAACACCCTTAGGGACTTCGCCTAGGCTTTCCCACGCTGCCACGGCGAGCACTTCCACCTTGAGCCAGCGACGGTATCGGTTATCGTCTGACCACAACTGCCTCATGGCCTCTCGACTGTATCGATGAATCACGAGGGCACCCCTTTTCCGAACGTTATACCCTAATCTTAGATGAAACATTCGGGAGCGGTCAACCGCATCCGATCTTCGCGGAGTTCCCCAGTCCATCAAGCGCACTACGGCTGAGCATGTTCAAACGCTCTCGGTAGAATGTCCCGATGATGCCTCCGGTAGCCGAGCTTGACGGGGATCTCTCAGTTTAGCCCCTCTTTCGGGACATGCCGCTCCCCATTGTCTTAGAGATGGCTTGCCATTTGATGCCGAATCATGGGCCATGGCGGCGGCAAGTGGATTCCTCATCGTGCCCCACCATGATCGAGTATAGATCCGCCAGCGCGCGCCTGCCCCAAAACCTGATGCCTGGTTATACGCCCCGCATAGTCTCTATTCCCATTCTATCGTGCCCGGCGGCTTCGAAGTTATATCGTATACCACTCGGTTCACTCCAGAGACCTCCGCGACAATTCTTTGGCTGATGCGTTCCAAGGTGTCTTCCGGCAGCCTAGCCCAATCGGCGGTCATTCCATCTTCGCTTTCCACCACGCGCACCACCACCGGATGCGCATAGGTGCGCCGGTCACCCATAACCCCCACCGAGCTCACGCTTAAAAGCACCGAAAAAGCCTGCCAGATGCGATGGTCGGGGTCAATGCGATCCACTTCTTCGCGCACAATGGTATCGGCCCCACGGACCATCTCAATCCGCTCCGGAGTAATCTCGCCGACGATGCGCACGGCCAATCCAGGACCAGGAAAGGGTTGGCGCCACACCAAACTTTCAGGCAGTCCCAGTCGCAGACCTACCTTACGCACTTCGTCTTTAAAAAGCCAGCGTAGGGGTTCCACCACCCGCATGCGCATCGTTTCCGGTAAACCGCCTACATTGTGATGCGATTTAATCGTGTGCGCACCGCGCCCCCCCGACTCAATGACATCGGGATAGACCGTGCCTTGGATCAGAACCTCCGCTAGACCTAGACGCTCGCGCACGTGCTCAAAGGCGTGAATGAATTCGCGGCCAATAATCTTGCGTTTTTGTTCGGGATCGGATACCCCTAACAGTGCGGTCATGAACTCCTGGCGAGCATCGACCACCAGCAAGTCGATTTGGCTAAAGGCCCTTCGCACCTCTTCGACTTCGCCTGCGCGCAAGAGGCCATGGTCAATGAGCACCGCCTGCACGCGATCGCCCAGGGCGTGTTCCGCCAACTTAGCCGCCACGGCAGAATCCACGCCTCCCGAAAGGGCCACCAAAGCCCTGCCCTGAGGGACTGCCGCTTGGATCATAGACACGGCGTCGGCCAGCACGTCGCTGGCTTTCCAATTCGCCTGCAACTTGGCAATGGTGAACAAAAACGCCGATAAGATGCGAGCCCCTAGAGGCGTATGGGACACTTCCGGATGAAATTGAACTGCCCAAAAGTTTCGCTGGAAGTCGCCCATAGCTGCCACTGGCGTGGTCTCGGTGGTGGCCAACACGCTAAATCCTGGCGGAACCACTTCTACGCGATCGCCATGGCTCATCCATACCGGCACCTCATCAGGCAGGTCCGCCAACAACGGACTAGGGGTCTCCTGATGTAGGAACCTTCGTCCGTATTCCGGTCTTTCAGCGCGCGACACGTCGCCACCCAGCATGCGCGTCATGAGCTGCATCCCGTAACAAATACCCAACACGGGCACGCCTAGATCAAAGATCGCTCGATCGGGCAAGGGAACTCCCTCGCCCACCACACTGGATGGTCCGCCTGACAACACGATGGCCTTTGGGGATTTCTGGCGGATAACCTCAATCGAAGTGTCAAAAGGGAGCACCTCGCAAAACACTTCCAATTCGCGGATCCGGCGGGCAATCAGATGATTGTACTGCGCCCCAAAATCCAGCACGAGCACTGACGACTGCGTCACCCGTTGGCCTCCTTCGATGGACGGTGTATCTTTAAGCGGCACACATTCGGCAAGTTGCGATAGTATTCATCAAAATCCAAACCATAACCCACAACAAATTCGTCGGGAATTTGAAAGCCCAGATAGTCTATATGCACATCGACCCGCCTGCGGGTCGGCTTGTCCAACAACGTACAAATGGCCACACTGGCCGCACCGCGTGCCACCAGCTGGCTATAGATATAGTTTAAAGTAAGACCGGTATCGACAATATCCTCGACCACAACCACATGACGATTCTGCAGTTCCTCATCGAGATCCTTCAAAATCCGCACCACACCGGAGGACTGCGTTGATGCTCCGTAGGAGGAAATCGCCATAAAATCGACGGCCATTAAGCCATCCACACAGCGGATCAAATCACCTAAAAAAACAAAAGACCCTCGAAGTATGCCGACCAGAAGGAGCGGCTTACCTTCGTAGTCCTGAGAAATTTGCTCCCCTAGGGCTCTCACCCGCGCCTGAATGTCGGCTTCGGGCAACAACACCTCCAGTGACTCTCCCGGACGTGCTTGCACCCTATTCATCTCCCTCGTCGTAAGCATGCTCTCGCTTTATGCGTCGCAGCAACGCCTGCCGATCGAACGTTGCTCCTCGGCGGTCCTCTCCGCGAGCAATCCGTTTACCTTCAAAATAACTTTCCGCATCGCGTTCGAGATCGTGCCCATCGTCGCGGCGCGTCGCTAGGTCAGCTTCCTTGAGTCGCTCACGCACGTGACGCAAGCTTTCGCCCTGGTCTAAAAGCTCTTTGATCAACTTGAGCCGTTCAACATCATGGTCCGTATACACTCTTTGGTTGCCCGTGGTTCGCTGCGGAGAAATAAGCTCAAGCGTCTCGTAATAGCGAATGCGTCGTTCGCTCAAACCAGTGGCTATCTTCACGTCCCCGATAGAATGAAACTGGGCTTGCCCCTGCGGTTTCACTGGTCCCCTCCGTTCGCCCAAAAAATTCTAAGACTGAGCCTATCTTATCGGATTTTGCAGCGCAACAAAATAGCCAAGAACGTCAAGGAATCGTCGACGTTCTTGGCTCAGGCTACTTTGGCTGAAAGGATGCACAGGACGTATCAGCGGCCTCCACAAACTCGTGACTTTGCTCGGCTCCACGGCGAGCCTGAGGGGTGACCGTGATCTGAGTGAGACTGCAGCGCTCGCCATGTTCGTTGAATCGGCAGAAAGCGACGGAGCAATGAATGTTTTGGTTCGACACGGGCGCGCCTGGTCTATTCGGCCCGAGCCAGGCTTGAATTGCTCGCCAGTTGTCGTTCCAAGCGCCCTACCTCTTGATGGGCTTGCCCCAACTTAAATGAAAGTTGCTGGATTTCGTCCGCCTGACGATCCATGCGGTCATTGCGTCTAGCGAGTTCCTGGCTCAAGAGCTCGACCATTTCACGCACCATCTGGTGTTGCGACTCCATGACTTTGACCAGTGGGTACCAATGGTCAACATTTTCGGAGGGGTTATCCTCCCCTATCCATCGCTCACTGCGAACGATGTCCCCACGATGGCGAAGTCGAGCCTTGACTCCGAGCGACTGTTCAATCCGTTTAG
Organism: Bacillota bacterium; assembly: GCA_021802375.1. The sequence continues at coordinate 5,828 of JAKAAL010000153.1, forward strand.
CCAACTGTCGATAGATCTCCCGGTCTGATTGGGCCAGAACATCGGACGAAATGACGTAGGGTCGTCCCGCCATCCCCGTCTTGCGCTCGGCCACCAGTTTCCCCGTGCGGATATCTTCGCGAAGAGTTTGTGCCATTTCTGGCACGAGTTCCATCACTTGGCTTAAGGTAACTTCCATCACAATACCTCCTCAAATTCCCGGTTAACATTTACCAGCATTCCCCATTCCCATCAATTCAAACCCAATGGGATCAAGTTATTGCCAGCTAACGCCGATGAACTTTAGCGCGAACAGCCACCTTGGACCCGCCGGCGCTAGCGCTGAGCCAGCCGACCCAGGCCACGCTCGACCGTACGCATTCGAATACCAAAGACCCCACCTTAGTTGAGAGCCTGAGCCCGAAACGCGGGGGTGGTCAGGGAACGCGAATGATGGCGCTGACGACGCGCTTGGCGTACACCGCGACCGGCTCCGGTCGTACTGCATCGAGGCGAAGCCACAGACTCATACGACCCCGAGGGGAGAAGATCCCTACCCACGCCAAGCCCCGAGGTACGGCAGGCACCAAGATATGTGGAAGGGAAGCGCTCACCCATGCTGTTAATCAGAGGCGCCTAAAACCCCTCTGGTCCTTGGATTGCGCCAAGGACCAGAGGGGCGAAGAAATAAGGCGCCCACCCCGCAAGGGTCATCAATTCAGGGTTTGGATTCTTGCAGGGATCCGTCAAAATAACTTGACGACCAAAGGTTGCAGGCTCGGATAGGGCTACTTACGAATCACTCGGGATGAGACGGCCATGGGGCTAGCGATCCGTCGGGAAATCGCAACCTTAGGCGGCTAGGGGTTAAGCAAATGCCCCTGCTCCCGATCGTGACCCAATTCCTCCAATATAGCTTTAAGGTCCTCGCCTCCATGGAACAAAGGGGGCGTAGGCCCTCCGATATCTCCTTCGTGAAGACCAACGGCCGGTACCCTGTCACCAAGATCAACTACCCGGGTGAGGCGAAAACACCGTGTCTCCCGGTTCAAGCTATTTCTCGTTGTGGTAAAACACGTAGTAAAGGGTTTCGGACCAGCGAATTGGACTTTCCTCAATTTTAACGAAAAAAGCCGGCGCGGTTCACGCGGTCGCGACGGGGCTTTCTCAGAATTTCACCCCAAGCGCATGTGGCGATCGGGTTCGACCGCCCCAGATAGCACGTTACTGCAGAAGGTCCGGCCTCCCATGGGGTAACACCGATATGTTCTGATAGCGCTACTACACGACCGGACGCCAGATGGTGAAATGCATAGACGACAGGCCGGGCACATCAAAAACCCCGACGTCATGGTGGCGTCGGGGTTTTTGAACTCCAATTACATCATCATATCGCCCATGCCGCCGCCCATGCCTGGAGGCGGGCCAGCCGCTTCCTTCTTTTCCGGCTTGTCAGCCACCAAGGCCTCGGTGGTGAGCAACATCGCCGCAATCGAGGCTGCGTTTTGCAGGGTCGACCGGGTCACCTTGGCCGGGTCCACGATGCCTGCCGCTACCATGTCGACGATCTTTAAGCTGGATGCATCGTAGCCGACGTTTCCACTCTCCTGCTTAACCTGGTTCACGATGACTGAGCCCTCGATACCGGCGTTATCGGCAATCTGACGCACAGGCTCTTCAAGAGCGCGCCGGACTATGTTGACCCCGATCTTCTCGTCGCCTTCGGCTTTAATCTTGTCAATCCCTGCAATCACGCGGATTAATGCGGTGCCCCCGCCAGGAACAATTCCCTCTTCAACGGCAGCTCGCGTGGCAGACAAAGCATCTTCGATGCGAAGCTTCTTTTCCTTCAATTCAACTTCCGTCGCGGCACCCACTTCAATAACCGCCACTCCGCCGGACAACTTGGCCAAACGCTCCTGGAGCTTCTCTTTGTCGTAATCGGAGGTCGTGTCTTCGATCTGTTTGCGAATCACTTGAATTCGCTTCTTAATCTCGTCTTGGGCGCCTCGACCGTCGACCACCGTCGTCTCTTCCTTGGCAACTTTCACTTGACGAGCCTGTCCCAGCATCTCTGGCGTCACATTCTCAAGCTTAAGGCCGATATCCTCAGAAATCACCTGGCCGCCGGTCAACGTCGCAATATCTTCCAGCATCGCTTTGCGACGGTCACCAAAGCCCGGTGCCTTCACGGCCACTGCGGTAAGGGTACCTCGCAGTTTGTTGACGACCAAGGTCGCCAAGGCCTCGCCTTCAATG
>JAKAAL010000154.1 GCA_021802375.1 Bacillota bacterium
ACATCATGAACTTCGCGTTGACGATGATGCCAAACATTCGGTCGCGGTGGGAGAAGTCATCAAGTCTCCAAAATTGTTCTGACCCCGTAGGAGAGGTTGTCCCAGGCTTCGTAGATTTTCCTACCGCCTATTTTCTTCCGATTACGCGGTTTATGGCCTCCCGTTAATCTCAACAGCTCTCTGGGATTGCTGAGGCAGGCGTCGCGCGAGTGCCCTGGTTCCCGCCGGAGTCAGGATGAGACTACGGGAGGGGCCACGGATAACCCATCCAGAGGAATTGAATGTGGACGCAAGGGCTGCCCCCAATTGGCCACCCACATGATAGGATTTTTCCGTCCAATCGAGGCAAGCTCTGACCAGCGGGCGGTGAGAATTAGGTAGTACCAGCCTCCAAGCGCGGATCTGCTCGTGCCCTAAATCCGTGACGGTCATCGCCTTGGTCTCGGTATCCCACAAAAGCCAATGGCGGGTGATCCACTCGTGGGTGATGCACACGCCCAGATAACCCGCCAAATGGTCATAGCACGTGCGCGCTCGACACAAGGCTTCAATTTCAGAGTCCGTAGGGAGGTTGAGGCGCCTGAGGGCCGTTAGCAGGTCGGCCTTCGCGATTCGCCGGTAGTATACGCGACCGCGGTATGTGATTTTCCGGGCGTACCCATTAGCAATCGCCTGCTGGAGGATCGCGTCGCGCGCACGCGGAGGCCACCCAAAATGCTGGCCTAAATCGCGTGCCGTGCAGCATTCACGGGACTCCAAGTAGGCCATCGCTGCAGACAATGCCGTGTCGGGATGCATACTGGGAACTCTCTGCGAAGCGTCCATTCTTCCCTTAATCTCCTTTCGCATCGCGCACACGGGCATTCCAGAGTGGACTCCACCGGCCAATCGCCGCCATCGCGAGCTGGGCACCACCACCAATGACTGCCAGTGGCCACCAAGCATTCACCATACTCACGAGTAATCCGCCAAGGATGGCTCCCAACGGGATCGCCGCATACGAGATGGCTCGGCCCATGGAGGCAACCGCCCCTAATAAGGGGCCGGGGACCGTCGCTTGTTGAAAGGTAAACCACGATACGGCCATCACCGTCACGAAGCCCGACACTCCGAGCCAAGCCACGGCCATGATGGGCCAAAGCGGGAAGACCATACCCAACGTCAGAAGGCCGGCGAAGCCCATCGTACCTACGATGATGACACCTGTCGACCAGCGGCGTGCGATCCGGGGTGCCATCAGTGCCCCGAGAATTGATCCGGCGCCGCCAGCGCCGAGAATAATCCCGGCATACACCATGAACAGGTGGAGCTGGTGAATGACTAAATAGATAAGATTGGCTTCGACGATCATCAGTCCAAAACTCGTACCACTAAAGAGGAGAACGCCAAGAAACACCTCGAGTTGCGCACGAAAATACGTGGTGACAGCCCGCCACCCGACTCTGTCGATGTCCGACGCATCATCGGGGCGCATCGGGACGGAGACCCGACCAGGTAGAAATAATCCTGCCAGAAACAGGCCCGCAATACCAAAGGAGAGGGCATCCACCCCAATGGCGCCAGCCACGCCCAGATTGCTCACGACCAGCGTCCCTACAGCTGGCCCCAGGGCGCCGAACAGACTGTTAAACAGTTGAAGTCGTGCATTCACCTTGATGTACCAATCGCCCGACACGGCCACCTGGATCGTGCGCTGAAACACCGGATAGAACACCGTTTGACTACTCGATAGGGCGAAGCCCAACGCGAGGAACGCCCAAAAATCCACATGATGCGCGTGCTCCAGCAGAGCCAGTATCCCCGCGATGACGGTGGCCATGGCTTGCGTGCCGACCAGTACCGAGCGACGGCGGGGGGTATTGCCCAATGCCCCCACAAAGGGACCCCACACGATATACGGCACATATTCGAGGGCATACATCAACGCTGTCGCATCGGCCGACCGGGTGAGGCGCAGTACGGCGATGGGGAGCGCGAGGCGATACGTCCAATCACCAAAGCTTGAAATACCCATGGCCGAAACAATGATCCGATAGTTCCAACCCGCGCGGGTCCCGACGGGCCTGTCGCTCGTCGCCGATTGGCTCATACAGGCTGACCGACCCAGGCAACGGTCTCGGGCAATCGCTCAGCGCGGGCGCCACCGCACGTGGGACACGTGACGTCCCGGGACCACCGTTCCGTTTCGTGTGGAACGAAATCATCGAACCCTGTGGCGATCATCCGGCCGGCGGTCATACTGGGCGCTAGGCGACAAATAAACCGGATGACCTCGGCGGTGATAGCCGCCGCTTGTAGGGCCACGAGGGGGTAAATGGCCGCCCGATCTTCGCCAAACCGCCGTCCGCTCATCTCCAAGGCGACCATTTGCTCGCGCAGTTGGGGCGCCAAGGGATCGGTCTGTTCGACTTGGCGGGTCCAGCAGTCCACACAGCCCGTGACACCGGGTATGATCGAATAGATAAAGGCCCGATCACGGTCGACCCCACCGGTTAGGAACGGAACATTCGCGTTGACACAGCCTTGATTGACCCAGGACACGATGCGCGTTTTCGGCCGATCAACGGCGGCAATGACCAAATCGTGCGCCGCGACAACGTCGTGCACCGCGGCGGCGCTATCGATCTGTTTCTCATGAGCCGTGATTGTCGTGCGGGTCCCGAATTGGGCGAGCCGTTTCGCGGCCAGCTCCACTTTAGAACGACCCAAGTCCTCCTCGGAATAGAGAATCTGGCGATTGAGATTGGACAATTCGACGGTGTCATAGTCCAAAATCGTGAGATGTCCGACGCCCATGCCGACGAGGCTCAAGGCCACGTGGCTTCCCACGCCTCCCAACCCCAGGACAGCAATACGGGCATCAAATAACCGCTCTTGAAACGCGTACTTACTGTCCTCCAAGGTCGCGTACAGTTCAAAAAATCCCAGATTTCTGGAATATCGGTCAATTTGATAGGGATCCCACGACGGAGAAGAAGAGCTGGTCGTCTCGAGTAGCCCGAGATGGAGGAACTCCTTCAGAGCCTCCTCGACATCGGCCGTCGTCGTGGATTCAAAGCGGGATGTCATGGTGTGGATAATTTCTTCTGGGGTATAGTCTCCGTTCAATAGCGTTAACAGTGTTTCGGCGATCCCATCAGGATCCGCGATGAGATGCGATTTGCCTTGACGACCTTGGATAATCACCGTGGATTCGACCTTATACCACGGGCACACAGATTTCATTTGGATCCGCCGCGCCACGACACATCTCCCTCTTTCTATAAATGAATAAGGGGGCGGTCTCAGCCAATTGGCAGGCACGCCCCCCTCGGTCGGTTTGGTCTTAGTTGGGCACACCAAAGCCGGCGATGCTTCGGTCAGTCGTCTGAATGCGAATCATGCGTTCCGCCTCCTTCCACAGTTGGCATATATAGGGATTTCGAGTCGTGTTACGGAATCCCTCTTTTTGGTAACGCAGAAAATTTCTACTCCTTCTTCCGCCAAGGGGTAGAGCGGTAGAATGGGACCGGGGAGCGGTGCCGGCCGCATCGACCCTATGATGCCGCCGACCCAACCAGACGCTCCCCACCATTGACCATGCCCCGGAGTCGCTTCTGGAGCACCGGGAGATCACGATATCCGGTCAGCCGATGTAGACGATCTTCCATGAAAAGGCTCGCTGCTGCAAGCCATCGCAACACCTGGTCGCCATTGGACCACCGCTTGACATTCTTCGCATGGGTGCGGAACTGGCCGTTGACGGATTCCAACGCATTGGTCGTCGCCAGGGACCGACGTAGCGTACCGGGGAGCTCCAGTCGCTGGACTGTCACCGTCTCTTCCATCCCCTCACGGAGGCTCTTGGCTGCTTGGGGATAATCGTGTTCCAATTCTGCGGCGAGCGCACTGAGCGCCTGCAATGCTTCCTTGGCGGTCGGCTCTTGGTAGGCTTTTCGGAGGCGCTGGCGGACACGGGCTTGGTCGGAATCGGCCACGTGATCTAAGACGTTCCGTTGTTTATGGACCGTGCACCGTTGAATGGCCATGGTGTCGCCGAAGACCTCGCGGAGCGCTTTGGCCAAGGCTTTCGCTCCATCAATCACCGCGAGCGCCCCCTCTGGGACGGCGAATCCCCGATCGACCAAGTCCGTGAGGAGGCTTTTCACGACGGCGCTGTTTTCCGTCGCCCCGTCGGCGAGCCCGAGGATCTGCTTGCCGCCATCCCGATCAATGCCCAAGGCGACCACGACCAGGTGGCCCCCGACGTGGATTCCATCGACCATCAGCACGACCCACGTGTGCGTATCCAGACGTCGGGCGAGAAATGTCTCCAGCGCTTGGCGCGTCGCGCGAATGAACCGGCGGCTGACCGTGCTTTTACTAGGGACTGCGTCTAACGCCGCGTTCAGCCCCGGATCGGCATGATGCTGTTGACGACTCGCTAAACCAAATAACATGCGCTCCAGGGCGGCCTGCGTGACGAGCGTGGGGTCTTGGAAGGCATGGTAAGTCTCGAGCGGCACTTCCTCCCCAGTGACGGCTCGCACCCGGGGGTGCGTGACCGGCACGCGGCGGTCTCCCACATAGACGTACCCTTCCTCGACCCCATGGCGGACCGCGGTCCGTTCCGGATTGTGATGACCTTTCGGGCCGGCGAGGGCGTCCACCTCGCTCGCCATCAACTGTTGCAACGTCTGGAGACCGATACGCACCGAAAGCGCTAGGAGTCCCTCATGAGCTTGGCGCAAAACATCCGCCAAAGGTTCCGGAACTAGGGGGCGGTCCGCGTTTTGGACCACCGGAGATGGTCGCTTCTTCTGGGATTTCGGCATCGACTTCTTTATACTGGAGCGCAAGGCGATTCCTCCTGTGGCTGAATATTGTGGTTGGCACCTTTTATTCAACCAGACTCTCGGGGGAATCGCTAACCTCAAATTCCACGAAATTCGGGACTATCTCAAGTTATGATGTCCACGGGGATTTGTAATCTGGCTGCGTGCGCCAATTCACCCTGCATGCCTGAGCTCGCAGGTACATCAAGCTTCCACAACGCGCGGCAATCGCCCATCCATTCCAATCCCCAGTCCAGCGCCAAACGCCTCTCGGCGGCGACATCATCTCGCACAAAGGTTGGAAGATAGAGGTGCGGAGTAACTGGGAAGAAGCCCTCCTCAAATGCCCGACGCGACATAGCGATTGCCCAAGCAACGTGAAGCTGATGCTGGCGAAGTGTGGCCCGGGCCCCGCGCTGGCGGATGTGGTCCGGAACACGAAACGGAGAGCAGATATATACCTTGTCGCGTTCCATTGTTATCCCTCACTATAAACTGTAGTTGACCTTATTCGCCTTAACGCCACCGTAAGCGCCGTTCCGCGAACCATTGCTTTGTCATTGACGACGGTACGGACTGAACTTGAAGAGAATCCCATGCCGCACGCATTTGGAGTGCGGCCCGCCGCACCGGAACGTGACCGACTCCCGTCCCGAGTCCCGGACAAGCAAGACGGTCAATTCTCTGATCCGGATTACACTGGTTCCAATCGGCCACCGCAAGCAGAACGGCTCGGAATGCTAAATATGGATTCATCGAGTGTGCTATGGACTGGGGCGTCCGCATTGTGGGGGCGACGATCAGGAAGGGGTGACTAGGATGTTCAGGCGTCGGTACAACAAGGGCTTGACCTACTGGCAATTCGCCGTGAGCTCTATTACTAATGGCAGTCATCACGCGATCCTCGATGTCAACACTATGGTCGCGATACGTCTTGGCATATTGCTTGTCCAAACCGCCTCGCATCACGCCAAAGCTGTTAGCCGGCGACACCAGCGCGGTGCCTGGTAGCTGCCCTAAAATGTCGCCATTAATGACCGCAACCTCAGGCGTACTACGAAACGTTACCTTCCATGCCTGCGCCAAGCGCCGCGGGCCAACGAGTACGATATCGGGTAGTAATGCAGAGATGGGTGTAGGGGACACAATTGAATCGTTCTGTGCGCCAATGAAATTATGCAAACGGAGATTAAGATATGGCCACCAATCACGAATACTCATCACGCATCGGCCTCCTCCGCAGGGTGAGGGCGCTTCAAAAGGGGCATCACATGCCATGCGAGTCGCACGAAGATCTGCGCCAATCCCAACGTAAGGATCTGGACGATAAACCCGAAAAACACACCCAGTCCCATAAGGAGAGCGTCGACACCATTAAGCGTCATGTGTAGGGGCGTCAGGCCATGGATAATTCTATGGGTCAGCGCCATTCCAACGACCGTTACCAGCAAGCTTCCGGCAGCGAGGGAACGACTGTGAGGTTTCATCGCTACAATGCGCCACGAGCCCGTTGCGGCCCCAACCAATCCAACCGCCATCCCGAAAATAAGCCAGCCAACCCGCAAGCCCACCAGATACACGGGAGGCATGGATGAAGCTATTCGCTGGAAGGTCAGCCAAACAAACAACGCCAACAGAATAGCCATGGTCAGAAAACCAAACAGCAACTTTAGTCCGGTCCGTTGATATATTTCTTTGTAATTTGCAGGTCCGCCAATCATCAACAATCATCTCCTTTCAACGTTTCAGACGACACAACCGCACTGCTATGGGTGACGCAAAGAAGCATGGCGTGAAGCCAAAACGCTTTGGAGGCCATGCCAAGCCAAATTGATTAGTGCAGACATCACGAGGTACGAGGCCTCTTGAATAGCCATTCCACACAACGAGCCAACCACCAACGTAACGACTCCGCCGCCGGTGAGCATCATGTGTACGGAAGACGCAGCATGCAGAATGGGGCGACTCCAATAAATGGACACGAACAACAAGGTCAAACCACTACCGATGACAGCGCCAGGCAAATGATCTCCGCGGAACGTCACCACGCCTGCTTGAACAGCCGCCCAAAGACCATAGAGAAACCCGACGATGAACCAACTGACCCAGACGCCGACAAGATAGGGGGGCGGAAGCTGGGCAGGGAACCATCGGAATACTACCCACGACGCGAACGCCAAGAGCGCCGTCCGACCAATCCACTGCGCCAACAACTGAATTCCGGGCCGACGATACACCGTTCGATAATGATCAAGCCGTTCCGTGACCGACATTGCCATCCTCTCCTCTCTCAGAACTAACCGCACGGACTGAAAACCCCGGACGATGATGAGCATTCACTGCAGGAAATGGTGGTAGAGCCATAGAAACGGCAGGATGTATCCATGCAAGTTTGCATGCCATGCTAAAAATCCGTGAACAACGGCGGGCCATGCCACGGCGTGACGTGCGATAGGCCGCGGTGCCATCGTGACCCGGAGGAGAAATCCCCCATAGTTGACCACGAAGGCTGTGCGCACGATGCCAGCAATCCCATTAAGCCCTTGTTTCCACCATGGTTGAGGTGACATACGCAGCGGCGGTCCCCAACACCTTATTGCCGCGAGTGCAATAAGGGTCCATGAGGGGTTCTTCGATGGGCCCATGTAGAACCGGCGCTTATCCATGGCTATATAGATGTCTCGGATATCCTCGCCCGTAGCCTTCGTCGGGTCAGTCCGTCCGCTCATGATGCGTCTTTCCACTGGCGTTCCGCCCATCCGCCAAACCTTCGAGTTCCTTAAGATAATCACGTAAGGTCACTATCCCGGTCGGCTCTGCGGGCAAGGCCAGTTCCATCATCCTCCGGTACATCGGTTCTAGTTCTCGCTTTTGCTCATCGCCGCAATGAATCGTGGTCATCAAGCAAGGATGCCCCTTGATGATGGCTTCAAGAAACGGGACTGTATCCTCACTCGTTCTCAATTTACCAATGCCCGAAGCGCGAGCTACCCCAAATATCGGGTTCAGACGATCCGACTTATCTACGGTATGAGTAAAACGCCCGCCTCCGGAGACCACGCGCTGACCATCCTGATTACTAGAGTCCAAGACCAATCCATCTGTCTCTGGCATAATGACACTCCTTTCCATGAAATCTTCTAGCAGTGGTCGTTGCGTAGCCGTTATGTCTAGTCGGCGAACCGCGCGCCGCAACGCATCATCAACGCAACCTTGACTAGCAACCAACGACCTTCTTCGGTCTTCATC
>JAKAAL010000155.1 GCA_021802375.1 Bacillota bacterium
AAAAACGCCACCACAATCATGGTCACTTCTGCCGAAATCCCCAAAACAACCATGGCCATTGCATATAATATAGCGCCCAGTCCCATCCAAAAGCGGCGGCTTCGATGTTGCAGCAACCAGGACACTGGCCATTGCAAAATAGCAATCAACGCTCCGTTCATAGCCCATAAAAGGCCATACCAACGTAACACTGACAAAGTGTGTCCCATTTCCATCGGAAAAGTTGAGGCCAACTGGCTATAGATCACGCCTATTAGTGTGCCCCCTAAGGCTAACGACCAAAATCCGGACTGCTGCCATGGCGGCAAGTATAGCCACTGATGCCAAACTTTTCCCGAAAATAACCGCACCTTGGGGCCCATTCTCCGATCCAGACCACTCGGCACGGCCATCGCCAATACCAAACTACTAGCCAAAAGACAACTGCCATCAATCCAAAAAATTAGGGAAAAATGATTAAGCGCTAAAGGCAGGCCCACCAGAGGACCTATGATAATTCCCGCATTATAGGCCAATATCAGCAAGCTAAGAGCCTGCGTTCGGCGCTTAGAAGTGCCGTTCATCGTCATCGCATGAAGCATAGCAGGATAAGCAACACCAGTCATGGTCAATGCCAATCCATAAGCAATAACCCACACCCAAGCCCGATCAGCTATAGGAGCCATGATAATAGATAACCCCGATACAGCATAAGCCATCACTGCAACGGATTTGGGACCGAATCGATCTGTCAAATATCCGGCTGGCAACTGACCTAATACATACCCAATTCCCGCAATGCCCATGAAAATTCCGGCAGTTGCCATAGGCAAATGAAGATTTCGGGTAAGATAAAAAGCGACGAAAGGATATAAAAACCCATCGCCGAGAGCGTACAAGAATTGGCCTATCGCTAGACCCCACATGATATCACTACTCCAAACCTATCACCATCCTCATCGAGGATTGCTTTTGGTACCGACTCTTATTGCAGTGGGTACATTACAAGCGTAGACCTTTGGGGTGATGTCCCGCAATCAAGGAAAATCCTGAATTTTCATCGGGGAACCCAACGGTTAGGCGCCATTGCAGAGGCCATGAAACCGCCCCCAAAATAGCGCCCGATTTATTGCATTTACTTCATTTTGGAAGGTACTTTGCCAAAACCGATTAGGTTTTAGGTTTTAGGACAAACCAAGACTGGGTATCCATGCCAGGCCCTATCGCGTAATACTGTCCGGTCAAATAGGGGATTAAAAGGTTGTCATAGTGGGGGGATAGGGGATGGCCCGATTGCCCGGTAAGGTGGACGGCAACACTGTCACTCGGGTGCGCCGGTGCCATAATTTGGCGATAACTCGGCATAAAAGCTACCATTCGCGGCCATGGCAATTGAGGATCTAAAGCAAATGCCGCTTGCTGTGGCGTATAAAGGTCTCCAGACATTGGCAAGGAACGACGGCCAAATAGTGGCTTTAATAATTTGACCTGAATAAACGGGTGAAACACCTCAGCTTGATGGGCTTTTCCCCAAGTCCATTGAGACATCTCAGGTCCCAAAACCATGATGCCGGATTTGGTCGCTTCTTCTATGGCACGGCCTAAATCGATCTGATCCCAACGGTCGAGCACCAAAGGTCCGATGCGTTCTCCGAGCAATCCCCAGAAGCGTTCAGGAAATGGATGAGTACCAGGTAGAGATGGTTCTACGTCGTGGAAAAACGGCCTGTCTAAAACCTTTTTTAACGAATCTGGCAAAGCAGAAACCATGAACAGATAGAGCATTGTAGGTACACTACTTTCGGCAGTGACCTGCCCGTCAAATGATTTGATGAGGTTTCGCCACTCATCCGGCAAGTCTCCCCATTGCAAGAGTTTTTGCCCAATACGATAAAGTGGATCGGAATAGACGTCTGCTTGAATTTTGGCGAAACTGTCCCGATCATGCAACGCTTCAGCTTGAATTAAGGATTCAATGCGAGCCGCTCGATATCCTAAACTATACCGTCCAAAAAGATAGGGATCCGATGTTTGGCCCACGACGGGGTTGTTGGCGGAAATTGCGTAGCCCTGGGGCGGATCAAAAAGCCTGGGCATCTGACTCCAATCCAGTGTTCCTGTCCACTCGGTGGCTCGCGTGTTGCCGTCGGCACAACCAAGATAGGGTCCCTGATTGCGCGTAGGAATTTGCCCGGCACAGAGATACCCAATATGGCCGTTACGATCCGCATAGACAAAATTCTGAGCAGGAACCCACCATTTTGCCAGCGCACTGACAAAAGTCTCCCAGTCATGAGCCTGATTTAACCCCATGATGGCCTGCATGATGGGGAGTGGTTGAAACCCGGTCCATGCCAGGGCAATCTTGGTTCCATCCTGTTCTTGATGGATAATGGGGCCCACATGCGAGTCGTAGCACGTCAAGATTTGGTCGGGCTTTCCCCGTACCTTTAACACTTCCTGCCGAACCGTCAGTTCACCAGTTTGGTCATCTCGCGCGTAGCTCACTCCGTCCAAATTCATACGAATCCGATATAAATCTTGGACATCGGGATCCACATTGGTAACCCCCCAAGCAATATCCCGATTTTGTCCGATTACAATCCCGGGGGCCCCTGGCAAACTGACCCCAAATGCCGCAAGACTTCCGCCCTCCACAAACATTTCGTACCATATCGAAGGGAGTTGAGGCATAAGGTGCGGATCATTGGCCAACAAGGGCGTCCCGTCTTTGGTATGCGCTCCGTCAACCACCCAGTTGTTGGATCCCACCCCAATACTTCCCCAAGCAAAGGGTTGCCCAGTTCCAGGAATTATGGTCAGGTTGGGTGCATCCGGCAAAGAGCCAAACAACCACTCTTGAATCTCGGCCAATTCTTGGACCTGATCGTATCCCCACTTGGCAGTCCAAATGGTATTGAGCGTCCATGCTAACTGGTAGACCAAGAGATTGCTGTCATCCAGGGACCATGGAAGCAAAGGTTGCTTAAGAAATCGATGTTCAGGAGGCAGTGGAGTTTGAGCAAATGCCAGATTAACGCCGTTGACATAGGATTGTGCATATTGCCTTGTGCTCTCGGACCATGTATCGGGCGCTTCTTTTGCCCAATGGCTTAAATTCAAACGCCGCATAAATCGGTCATAAGGCAAAGCACTTTCACCCAAAAGTTCGGCTAGTCTGCCCGCAGGTAATCTGCGCGACAAATCCATCTGAAAAGCGCGTTCCCGTCCATGAAGATACCCTTGGGCAAACAATGCATCGCGCATGGTGGCGGCTTGAATATGTGGAACGCCCACCATGTCCCAACCTACTTCCACAGGTTGCGTAAGTCCCTGTTCTACTATCACTTCGCGGGCCATCCGAGGAGGGGATTTTAAAACACCTAGCCACCGAAACAATCGACCGGTACGGCGAAAACCTGGCAAACGAAAGTCTCTTCCGTCGCTGGACGGTTGATCCATCATTCATCCCCACTCTCACTTTGCGTTTAACATATTAAGAGCAGTGTACAATTCCCTACGGTTATTGACTAGACATTTGGGACACACACAATCAAGGAATTACCTCACTGACCCTCACACGGGGCAAGCCCCGTGGGTTCCATAGGCTCACTGTTTCTCCGCATCGTACATGTCGCCATGGACACTTTGGAGTACGGCACTGACAGTTTCCCCGTTGCCATTGAGCCACCAAGCATCCCGTTGGACACATTCGCGGTGGCCTTTTCCTGTTCGGAAGGAAGTCGAGTCATTCTCCCTGAGATCTTGGATTACGCTGATGTTCTTACTTTGTGTTGCTTGTGATAATGATTGTGAATTCCACTGTTGAGGACCCTTTGTCCTGAGTTGCGGATTTTTTCGACACCGTCGTTGTGCAAGGTGAAAAATACTTCAAAGTGGGTATCACACATGGCCTTATCAGGATGTTCTAGCTTTTCATTGGCGCAGTACAATAGGAACGCGCTATACAAATCCCGTTGCACTTTCCTACCGTCAGGGAGTACATGCCATCGCTGACTCAGTTTCTTTTTGTTCTTCTCGTCGAGGATGTGATCATACCCATTAACCAAAAACCCCAATTATTTCCCCCATAGCGTCACCGCCTTGGCGGTGCGCTTGCTCGCGGACCGGACCAACTGGTTGTCCGTGGTAGACACCGTGATCCCGCATTGCCCCAACCATCCTGCTGCTCATGCTCGTCATCAACGTGCTGGCCCACCGGAATTCTCTCTAGGAAGTGGAGACCTGGGCGGGCTCGCTACCGTTGCCCCTGCTTTGGGGGGAAACCATCCAAGCGTCGCAATTTAATGACGATGCGCTGGGCCGCGTCTTGGAGGACCTTGCCGATCACGGCTCCTCGCTCTTGGTGACGGTGGGGAGCCGTATGCTAGCCGTGCATCCCACGCGCTCCGATTGGTTCCATTCGGATACCACCGCCTATTCCTTAATGGGCGACGATCCCTCCGCCACCACAAGGCCGACGGCCCCACTCGAATTGACCTGGGGGCACTCGAAAGATCATCGACCAGACCTCAAGCAAATGATGGCGGGTGGGACCATGGACGCCGAAGGGTGTCTGCTCGCCGACACGATGCTCGCGGGGAACACCGCAGACCAGACGTGGAAGGCGGATGGGGTAGACCCTTAGCCAAAGAGTTTCCCGACAATTGCTGGAAGGATAGGTGCTACATCGCTGATTCCGCGGTGATCTCCGAGCGAGCGATAACCCGGATTCGCGCGGTGGGCATGCATTGGTTGGGTCGCTTGCCGGCTCGTTTCACGCTGTGTGCGAATCTCAAGCGCCGTGCCTGGGAGCAGCCGCAGGAATCGTGGGTGGAGCTCGGGTCCGTGTGACCCAAGCGCCGACTCCCAAATCCGCCACCTACCAGGCGCAAGCCTTTGATATCACCTTTTACGACGCACCGGCCCGCGCCTTTGTGTATCATTCGCGGGCCCTGGATAAAAAGAAGGTGGAGGTGGTTCCTATGGCGGTCGAACGCGAAGAGATTCAACGCCTCATCAAGACACTCGCCCATACTTGATCGCATCGTGCCCTGATTCGCCAATGGGGGCGGCGAACTCTTTTGGGCTACCTATGAAATCGCCTTGGTCCGCAACATTATTTCCCATAGAAACAGCGAGCAGTTTTTCGAGCCCGATGAGGCTGACCGGTACCTTTGGCATTTGTCCAGCCACGACGAGACGATGCCCCGACCGCTGATGCCTCGCATCTACCGCTGGGGCGGGCATCTCGACCATGGTTGGGATCTGGTCGCGGCGGTGTTGCGCCAAACGCCGAATGATGCTCCTCTTGTTCTGTTCTGATCCGGGCAGGGCTTGCGACAGCCTGGCCGTCGTGTCCGGTCCGAGATTTCGCCGTCAGATCACCGTATGCCTGACTGGGCGTTGGGGCATCTGGCCGTAACCTTGGACAAAAGACAGGAGCAGAAATGGGCACCCGACGGCCAAACTGAGTTCTGCTATGGCAAAAACTGGGGATCACTCAGGATGTCTTTTATCCTGATAGCGAAGCCACAGACAAATTGTCTCCGGAAAGGATCAGAAACGGTCAGTCAAAACCGCATCGGAATCGGGTATCCTAATATAATCAAGGAGTGACGGAATAGCGGGACGGTGATGTCTGATGGCAGAGCGTATCGATAAAAATCCGTGGGAAGTTCTGGGAATTGAGCCGACTCATGACAAAGAAGTCATTCGCCAAGCGTACCTAAGTGCTGTTCGCCGCCATCACCCTGACCAATTTCAACGTGACCCAGCACAGTTTCACCAACATGAAGAAGCCATGAAGGATATCAACCGCGCCTACCAGTTGGTCCTTGACGGCAAGGCACCGGAACCCCATAACGCGGCATCTCCGCCACCGCCTCAGACGTCAGGCCGAACTTATAAGGCGCCGCCGCCAATTTTTTGCCCACGTCATCACCAAGCCGCTTGGCGTAAGTGCCAAATCTGCCAAACCCCGCTGTGCACAGAATGCATTGGGTTTTATACATCGTTATGCGCCAAACATTACCGTAAAAGCGCACTGAAGGGATATCGTAATCGGGTGATGCGGGAATGGGTCCCCCTAATTCTCGGTGTCGCAGTGTTGAGAGCCATAGGGCTAGGGTCAGCCGTCCTGCTCTGGGGTGTTCTTGGCTACTTGGCTCTGTTAGGGGTAGGCTGGTTACGACGCAAACGTTGGATGGGTTGTCTGGCGTTGCTGTTTTTTCCATACAGCATGATATTAGCCGGCCTTTACAGCCTTTATGAAGGACTCAGTCAATGGAACAAATTTGCTATGGAATCCAAACATCTCTGACCTCTTAAGCAATCCGCGGATTCTAGCAGACTGGCAGAATGCGATATACTGATGGTGATCCAGATAGGTGTGGCCATCGCTAAGATATGCCGTTGTGGGCGCACACGAACTCCTGCCTGCATTGTGGGCCGTTAATAGATACGGTTAGGGCCATATCCCGAAAGAAACGATGTGCCGCGTGAAAACACAGGAATTTTAACATGGTTGATCGTGTTTAGAAAGGCAGGTTTGACGATGTTTCGAAATACCGTGCCTCATTGGGCCAGGCGGCGTCGTTCCGCACCCCCACCCACTCCCCGATCTTTTTCTGTATCGTGGTCCGACGGTCGGAAACTTTGGCCATGGGAAGAAGAACCCGCGGCGGCACCGCGGCCCGAACTAAAAAGACGTAGCCTCAAGCGCCGAAGCAGGCATCGACGGCATTAAAACCGGAACCCGCCCATTGGACCCAATCATGGGCGGGCGTCTATTACCATCGGCACCGATAGCCGGATCGCCTGCCAATGTGGAAACATCCGGTTTTCGGTGATTAATACGGCGGCCCCACTCTAAAAACGAGTCGGGATCTGCCAAATCGTCAATGCCTTGACATGCCGACCAGGAATCGCCACGACTCCTGGTTTCGGCTGCCCGCTGGCGACGCTTAGATAAATCTGCTACCACATCATCGAAAGACCGATCCACAAATCATCCCCACTCTGCGTTTACGGCCCGCCCCTCACATAGAGCACTTGCCCCGAAATAAATGCAGCGTCATCAGAACACAGAAACGCCACCACATTGGCAATATCTTGGGGGGTCCCGACCCGCCGCAAGGGAATTTCCTGACTCGCCATCTTTTTCAATTGTTCAAAATCCATACCGATGCGTTCTGCGGTTTGCCGGGTCATTTCAGTCTCGATGAAGCCCGGTGCCACGGCGTTGACATTGATGTTATAAGGTCCCAGTTCGATTGCCAAGGTTTTGGTAAAACCTTGCAGTCCTGCCTTAGCGGTAGAGTAATTTGCCTGCCCCCGATTGCCCAGGGCTGACGTGGATGATGTGTTGACAATCTTTCCCCAACGGACTGGCACCATATATTTTTGTGCAGCTTGAGCACACAAAAACGATCCTTTCAGATGCGTGTTCATCACCGCGTCCCAATCCTGGTCAGACATTTTAAACAGCAAGTTGTCCCGTGTAATTCCCGCGTTATTCACCAAAATCGCAATTCCCTGCCATAGATCCGCGATCTGCTGAAACGTTGCCACGACCTGGTCCCGCTGACTAACATCACACGCAAACGCCTCCGCGGTTCCCCCTGTCTCCCGTATAAGATTTCGGGTGGTTTCCGCGTCTTCTTCACGCAAATCCAACACCGCTACCGAAGCACCTTCCTTAGCGAGGCGTAACGCCTCGGCTTGTCCAATCCCCCGACCGGCACCGGTTACCACCGCGACACGTCCTTGCAGTTTCCCCATAACAATCATCACGCTCCCTTATTTAATGATGGTCAACGTCCTTCAAACCGCGGACGCCGTTTTTCTAAAAATGCCTTAACCCCTTCTTTATGGTCATAGCTGACAACCATACGAGGTTGAGTCGCTTGTTCAGCTCGCAGCATATCTTCCAGCGAGCTGGAAAACGACTTGTCGGTCAACAGTTTCATTTGTCCAATGGCTAGTCCTGGGCCATGCACCAAACGATCCATCAAAGCCTCGGTTACTGATGGCAATTGATCTGAGGGCACCACTCGGTTGACAATCCCTAAATCACGA
>JAKAAL010000156.1:0-5585 GCA_021802375.1 Bacillota bacterium
CAATATGGCGAACTTGGTGGCACTGTGCTGGCCTGTGTATCTTATCGGCAGGGCCGCGGTGGTGCAGGAATGGCGTGCCAATTGGGGCCGGATTGGTCTGGCGGGAATTTTGTCACCGGGTGGGTACCTCTTATTTCTCTGGGCCCTACAGCGTTTGCCGCTGTCCGTGGTGGCGCCCATGCGTGAGGTGGGGACGCTTTTTGGCACTCTTCTTGGAGTTTTTGTGCTCCGTGAATCCCACGGGAGGCGCCGGATTTTTGGCGCCGCGATGATCGGAATCGGGGTGGTTTTGCTGGGCCTCTTGGGATAAGGTCGGCATGTGATCCAATGGCGCGGCGCCGTGTTAGAATCAGCGTTGAGGTGGATGGCCTGCGCGATGATATTAATCCGTGATGATAAGAACTTTCGCCATTTTGTTTGGGGACGCCTAATTGCCGAGGTTGGTTCTCGTATTACCCGGGAAGGATTACCCATTGTTGCGGTCGTCTCAGCCGGCGCCACGTCGGCGTCGCTCGGTGTTTTAGCTGCCTTAACCATGTTGCCGGGACTGCTCTTAGGGAACGCCGTGGGAAATTGGGTGGATCGGGCGCGCCGCCGCCCCATTCTCATGATATCCAACTTGCTCCGGGCCGCTTTATTGCTGTGCATTCCGTTGGCTGCCCTACTACACCAGCTGCGATTTTGGGAAATCTTGACGGTATCCACCCTGGTGGCTACCGTGTCAGTGGCATTTCATGTGGCGGACCGGGCCTACTTTCCGTTTTTGGTCACACGCGCACATCTTGAAGACGGGAACCGGATTCTCGGTAGCGTCGAAGCCATGGGAGAAGCCACGGGGCCCGCCGCCATGGGAGTCCTCATCCAACTCGTGGGGGCGCCGTTTGCGGTAGTGTTCGATGCCGTGAGTAATCTGGCATCGGCTATCTCGTTGGCCTTAATTAAGAAACCAGAACCGGCACCGAGTGGACACCGACAAAGTGGTCCGAGCGGCAACGCTCCCGGTAGGTTTTCAGGTTTGGGTGTATTAAGGACGCATCCCCTGATCCGCCCGCTAGCGACCACGATGGCCCAGGACAGTTTCTTCGGCGGATTTCATGCCGCACTGTATGAGATTTATGCGTTAAAGACGCTTCATCTTACGCCCCTGGAACTGGGCATCTTGATTACCACTGGAGGCTTTGGCTCCTTGGTGGGATCCTTTTGGGTATCGCGGTGGACTAGGCGATGGGGTTTAGGACGTGCTATGCGGGTAACGTTCGGAATCGCAAGTCTTCTGACACTGGCGGTTCCGATGGCACATGGCCCCGTTATGGTGGGTTTTTTGTTTTTGTTGACCGCACAGGTGGGTGGCGATCTGTTTGCCACGATATACGAAATAAACGCTCGCATTACCGAACAGGCCGTCACCCCAGATCGCTGGCTAGGGCGCGTTGAGGGGAGCATGCGGATGCTCCAAGGAGGGCTCGGCGTCAGCGGTGCCTTGGCGGCAGGATTTTTGGCGGAATGGATTTCACCGCGGGGCGCGCTTTGGGTGGCCTCAGTAGGGACGATTGCCGCTGGATTATGGCTCTGGAACCCGGCGTTGTTGGCGTTTCATCGATCGGATCAAAAGGTCCACCAAGCTTGGGACTAGGCCTGGGATTATCTGTCACTCTGTATGGTCGCGTGCCTATATATTTGGAGCAATGGGACAGAATACGCTCATGGATGTTGATATGAACAACGGTCCCGGATACTTACGGAGGTGAGTTCTACGTGACAGGAGAAATGGACTGGTATGATCGTTTATCGGCGTATTTTCCAGACCAAGAACTGAAAGCACGAGGCCAGATTCGCGATCTCTTAACGAACCACGTCGCCTACCGCAAAGAAGAAAATGACGACTATTTGCTGCTCTATGCCAATTTTCCCGATTTTATTTTTCTTGACTATCTCCTCGTCTCTCCCCGGACTCGTGGGCGCGGTATTGGGACTAAGGTAATGGGTGCCTTAAAGGCTCATCACAAGCGCTTAATCGCCGAAATCGAGCCGATTCGAGAAGGCGAACCCGATACCGCCAGGCGGGTCCAGTTTTATAAAAAACACGGATTTCAGCAGGCCGAGCACATTGCCTACACGCGTTATGATGAACGGGGTAATCCCAATCCCATGGACATCTTCTATTGGAGCCCCACTCCGATTTCCGAGCGGATTGCCCTAAAAGATATGTTCTTAGTGTGTGAAGAACTCCATAATTTTCGATCCCTGAAGTACTACGGTCGGGAAGTGGCCAATCCGGATGAGGTATTAGAATGGCACTGAGGGAGGCCCTACATTGCGCATCAGATAAAAAATACCCCGCCGCCCAAACTCGGGCGTGGGGTATTTTCAAACCGAACCTCATTGCACAGCGTTCGGCCGCTGGCTCGGCTCGGAAATTTCACTGAGGGCGTGGCCCGATTCGCTCACAAAGATATGGACCCGAGCCAAATCTCCAATCGCCAAAATTCCCACTAACTTTTCTTGTTCAACGACAGGCAGGCGCCGGACTTGGTGCTTGGCCATGAGGTTGGCGGCTTCTCTAGCATCCGTGTCTGGGTTACAGGTAATGACTTTTTTTACCATCACATCTTGAATTGCGGTGTCGGGGCCTTTTCCTTGCGCCACCGCCTTAAGAGTAATGTCACGGTCAGTGACCATCCCCGTCACTTTCGAGCCCTCCACCACCGGAGTGCTACCACAGTCGATGTCTTGCATGATTTTCGCGGCCTTTTGGATCGAGTCTTTTGATGAGACCGTCGAAACTTTTTTGGTCATAATTTCCTGAACCTGCACAGCAGTTACCTCCTTGTCGTCACGAAGCCATTGCGTTACCCTGCTCAGAGTGCCTCAACGTATCGGAAATTATGTAGAGTATGGACCTACTTTTCAGGACGCTCGGGCTAGTCGAAGTTTCCGAAATTCACGACGGTGAGGCCTCTTGTGAGGATCGAGCTGTTAGATAGAGGATGTGATGTGGCCCTGAACCACACCGGAGAGGGCCAGATCATCACCCGAAATAAGGAAGAGACAGAGAGTGTCAGTAGATAGTCTGTTTCCTTACCGATTGGGTTTTAGACACGTGGGGTCAGCAACGGTTAGAAGAACGCTCGGGCGTGCACACGGAAGATTGGGCTGGAATCGCAATGCCTGGCACCATCGGAAGACAGTCATCAAGTAGGGGGCGGTGTCGGGTCATCGATCACGACATAGGAAGCCCTGGGGCCTCCCATGTCGTCTCCGTATGCGTGCCTCGGGTCCTTTCGAACATTGGTCGGTCATCACGCGTCGACATCTGCGACGCCGGGTTAGCCGTGCACTGGGTTCATCCCTAGGCAGTGACCCTTCTGACGTCAAAGCGATCGGCGTCCATTACCTTAACCCAGGCGGCAATAAAGTCACGAACGAACTTCTCTTGATTATCATCCTGCGCATAGACTTCCGCCACGGCCCTTAAGGTGGCGTTGGATCCGAACACCAAGTCCACCATAGTGGCCGTCCGCAATAGCTCGCCGGTCCTTCGGTCGCGTCCCTCGAAAATGCCGTTCGAGACGGGGTGCCATTCGATGCCCATATCCAGCAAATGGACAAAGAAGTCGTTGGTTAAGGTGCCGACGCGATCCGTAAAGACGCCGTAAGGGGTGTTTCCATAGTTGGTACCGAGCACCCGCATCCCACCCACCAGGACCGTCATCTCCGGCACCGTCAGGTTAAGTAACTGGGCCTTGTCGATTAAAAGCTCGGCAGCCCGCTCCTGATATTCTGGTTTAACGTAGTTTCGAAACCCATCGGCGAAAGGCTCCAGCACGGCCATGTTGGTGGTATCGGTCTGCTCTTGGGTCGCATCTCCACGACCAGGGGTAAAGGGCACGGCCACATTAATGCCGGCATCACGAGCGGCCTTTTCTATCGCCGCACACCCTCCCAGCACGATCAAATCCGCCAGGCTTACCCGCTTATCCGAGAGACTTTTAATCCCGCTTAAAACGGACAACACACGGCTTAATGACTCCGGCTGATTAACCTCCCAATGACGTTGCGGTTCCAAACCGAGTCGGGCTCCATTGGCGCCTCCGCGCATGTCCGATCCGCGAAAGGTACTGGCTCCGGCCCATGCGGTTTGCACCAATTCACTCACCGTGAGGCCCGAATTTAAAATGGCGGCTTTCAATTGGCCCAGATCGGCGTCGGTCAAATCTGTCGTCATCGCCGGAATGGGGTCTTGCCAAATAAACTCTTCGTCGGGCACTTCCGGACCGAGATACCGGGATCGCGGACCCATATCCCGATGCGTGAGTTTAAACCAAGCACGCGCAAAGGTGTCCGCTAGTTCCTCCGGATGGGCGTGAAACCTTCGGGAGATCTTAAGATATTCGGGATCCGTCCGAAGCGCGATATCCGTCGTCAACATCATAGTCGGCACCCGTCGCGAGGAATCTTGCACATCCGGTGCGAAGTCTTTGGATCGCGAGTTCATGGCCGCCCATTGATAGGCGCCCGCAGGGCTCTTGGTAAGTTCCCATTCGTAGCCAAATAAGAGGTCAAAATATCCGTTATCCCACTGGGTCGGGTTGGCGGTCCAGGACCCTTCAAGCCCGCTTCCAATGGTGTCACGACCTTTGCCCGTTCCGTACTGACTCTGCCAGCCGATACCCATCGCTTCGGTGGGGGACGCTTCGGGCGGCGGGCCCACCAGGGACGCATTCCCCGCACCGTGTGCCTTCCCAAACGTATGCCCACCGGCAATTAACGCCACGGTTTCCTCATCGTTCATCGCCATCCGGGTGAACGTTTCGCGAATGTCCCCGGCCGCCGCCAGGGGATCGGGCTTGCCATTCGGACCCTCGGGATTCACATAGATGAGGCCCATTTGTACCGCGGCCAGGGGGTTTTCTAATTCACGATCGCCCGAATGCCGCTCGTCTCCGAGCCACTCCCGTTCCGAACCCCAATTAGTCTCGTCGTCCGGTTGCCAAATGTCTTGGCGTCCACCCGCAAACCCGATGGTCTTGCCGCCCATTGACTCAATCGCGACATTGCCCGCCAGCACGATGAGGTCGGCCCATGAAATGTTGTTGCCATATTTCTTTTTGATCGGCCACAAGAGCCGGCGTGCCCGATCCAACAACACGTTGTCCGGCCAACTATTGAGGGGGGCGAACCGCTGGGCGCCGTGCCCCGCTCCACCCCGGCCGTCGCCGATACGATAGGTGCCCGCCGCATGCCACGCCATGCGAATAAAGAGGGGACCATAATGTCCGTAGTCCGCTGGCCACCAATCTTGGCTATCAGTCATCAGATCCCGGAGATCCTTTTTGAGTGCTGCATAATCCACCGCGTTAAACGCTGCAACATAATCAAAATTTTCCCCGAGTGGGTTCGACTTCGAATCAGGTGGGCGTAGTACACCCACATTTAATCGATGAGGCCACCAGTCTCGGGTTGACGTCCCGCCCAATGGACGCCCTACACTTCCATGCACCACAGGGCACTTGCCAGGGTCTTGATTATCCACCAATATCGTCCCTCCCTCTCCTTGGCGATACTTTATACTTAATCTAAATATA
>JAKAAL010000156.1:5595-8038 GCA_021802375.1 Bacillota bacterium
CAAGCAGAGATCGCACCGAGCAGAAGCTCCTCATTCTGACCATGGGGCCATTTGTCCGCCTTGGGTGGACAGCGGCCACCCAGGGGACATCGGCAACAAAATCTCTCGGGGCGAATCGCGAATTACGCTATCAAAAATCAGGGTTCGACCGCGTTTCCGGTCTACACGGCAGAGGATCCCTCTGTTATAAAACTAACCGTCGCGAACGGATTCTCTGGGAGACAGGTTATAGAAGAAAAGGTCTTGCCGCCCTACCGCCCGCCCTACTTCCTTAGCGAGCTTGGGAAAAGAGACAACGAGTCGGACCACAATCGGTACGATTAGGGCAATCCGACGAGGAACTAGAGAGGGGAATCATATGACCGTTAAAAAGCGGCTGCGCACTCGGGGAAAACCGTGCTGGCGGTGCGTCGCATGGTTGAAATTGGGAAACCCGTAGCTCGTGTACATCACGCAAGTGACCCAAGAGGTGCTGTAAGCAGTCCAAGCCCAGAAGGCACAGGATGCCGATGATCGGCAATTGCTCTAAGCTATCCATTGAGACGTTAGGCGATCACAGCGAGGATGGTAACGCGTTGAGGGATCTGGGCGTTATGTCCCTAACATGACTGAGCTATGGGTCAACATGCCAGGGAGAACACCGTACCGGATGCAGTAGCGGATAGTATCAACTCCCTGATTCTATTAAAAGGAGGGCTTGGGTGTGAGGACTTTTTGGGGGCGCACCGGGAAGTGGCTCGGTCTTGGTATGGGTTTGCTCTCGGGTTGCGGCCTGGCGACTAGGCCACTGTCTCCCCAATCTGCTATACGACCACGCACCCTGGATCCCCTGTCGATCGCAGGTCGCGCCACCAGTGTCTTGCAAGCATCTGGACAGACATGGGTCGCGGTGCAAACCGGTCAGGGGCTCTCAGTAAAGCCGGTGACTCAAACGTCGCTGCCTCTCTTGCATATCGCCCCGACCAATGAGACCAGCTGTGCAGCCTTTGGTTTTCTTCGGCGCCTTGGATCCGATCCTGTGGTCACCGGATGCTCTAATCTCTGGGTGTTCAATCATGGGACCTGGATGAAAAGGCCGCTGCCTTCGACTCTCGTCACTGCCCGTGCGCTCACCGGAATGGGCAACCGGTGGTGGTTTCTCGAGTATGGTGTGGGGGCGTCTGGGAATGAAGCGGTAACCCTATGGGGCAGTACCAATAAGGGCACTACTTGGTATCGCATAGGCACTAGTTCGGATCATGAACAACCTCACCGCCTACCCTATTTTGGCGATAAAACTGGTCTTGCGGCCGGCCCTCAGGACACTCTGTGGTTGACGGGGACTATAATGGGCCAGGGGTACGGATGGCTCTATCAGGCCCCTGCCACCACGCGAAATTGGTCATCGACGCCACTCCCCGTGCCGAAAAAATGGGCAGGCGCCGAGTTAACGACTTACCCGCCCGTGTTTACCGGATCCCATAGTGCCTATCTTCCCGTCACGGCATACAGCAAGACTAGCGACCTGGCGATCTATTCACGCGATAACTCCAACAGTCAGTGGCAGTTGGCCGGAGCGGTTCCTGTCGCTGTTGGAACCCAATGGAACTTTGTTGCGTCATCCTCAAAATCCTTATGGGTTACGGCCGGTAACCACTTATGGGCCAGTCAAGATGCAGGTGCCACATGGCGTCAGGTGTGGACAACGCCACCCGGTTGGGACTTCGTAAGCGTGAGCTTTTCTGGTCCTCGTGATGGCGTCCTCCTAGCTATGAAACAATCTGGTCATGCGTACGGGCTGTGGGTGACCCACGATGGAGGGAAGATCTGGACGGCCCGCGGAACTGGGTAACACCTCGGCCTTCGAGTCTATCCGACCGACAGCAATAATTTTGACCGCCGCGACGATCGGTTCCATATACTGATAGGCCTATAGGGGAACGGGGAACTTGTTACCACACCCACTCTGGGTGAAACTGCCGAAAACCGACCAATCCGGGACAGCCGTCGGATCACTCGCAAAGCTACACGGCTCTGGCTCGTTCCCACAATCCATAACAATAGTACGGACCACTCAGCCAATACTCACACACGGTGGTTAGGCAAGATTGAACCGACGCTCGGGGGTAGTAGAGACCACCAGATAGCGTAAATGTGTAGATGCCCGGAAGCAAAGGGAGTGCCGTCTCGTTGAGAGGCGTGGCCCGGGGCAAATCGTCTCATGCGGATTGGATGCCGGTGCGAACGGGACGAAAATCGTATATCGAGTAATTCACGGCCGGGGCGATCGAGGTCCGTCCGGCCAATGACATAACTCGTTGGGCAAACCCTTAAGGAGCGCGGCCGTGTTGCACTCGCGAAAAGCTGGCATACACGTTTAATCCAAGGATGGTGAGAGTCAGTACGGAACGGGCAAAGGTCGTGACACCATTGGAAGCGGGCTTGAAGGGTCCTGGACCGCCAA
>JAKAAL010000157.1 GCA_021802375.1 Bacillota bacterium
AAGGCACCTGGTGAGGGGGGCGCGCAAGGCGAGTCTTGAGATCCGAACGTTCGAGGGTTTGTAATAGGAGGCTCAGCCAGTCAGTGGTTAGGGCGTCTCGGTGAAGAACCCATTCATAGGGTTCTTCGGTCAGGGCGCGAAAGGTTAGGCCCAAAGATACTGCCAAGCTTCCGAGACCAAGGCCACCGATGCCCTCATGGGTGAGAACATACCGGGTCAGGTCCTGGTAGCGGTCGAACGTTGGCCCTAGAATCGGATACTTCAATGCGTCTTTGGTCCGCTCAAATACAGCGCGTGCTTCGCTCCCAACTTCCCGCACCGCCCAACTCTTGGGCTCCGGTTGACCCGGATGCCAGAATATCCCTTCCTCCCATTGGAGATACCCCAAACGTGCTAGAGGTGGTCCCTGGTCAGAGTCCCAGACATTGTAGGCCTTTTGAGCGGGGTTATACCAGTGTGAGCCCGCAAGGTGCAAAAATCCTCGACGAAGCCTATCGACTGCAGCGGTGCTGGAAGTCGGGATGATCTCTATGGCATGTGTGGCGTGTTGATGTTCGAACGAGGATTTTAGCCACGAGAGGTACGGGTCGCAGCCTCCGATCAGGATGACGCGCGACGGATGCCGAGCTCCGGGGGTCGGCATCAATTGCCTGGCCTCGGCATCCCACCAGGCATCGATGTGACCCGCGTCGCCAGTAAGATAGTACGGCACCACCACGACTTGATCCGCGATTGTAGCCCATACGACCGGTAACGAGCCGATGGGTACAACGTCATTAAACCAGCGCCAGTTTTGAGGGTGCGGGGGCCTCCCGACTAGGGTATCTAAGGGGACCTGGAGAGCATCAGCCAGCGCTATGGCGAGATCTAAATGGATGCGGGTATGTCCATGTTCAATAGCGATAAGGGTTTGTCGCGACACCCCTACCATACTGGCGAGGTCAGACTGCGTCCAACCGAGGGCCCGGCGACGTTGCGCTACGGTAAGCCGGACTTCTGTGTTTTTCATGGGGTTTCCTCCTCTTGGGTGGGGGGCAGACGATAAGGAACCCATGGGGGATCGACCAGCCGGATATGGTTCGGTAACGAGGTGCCGATCAGTGCTGGGAGTCCTGGCCATCGCAGGCGTATATGGGGTTCCTCACAATGAAACACCCATTGCCGGACCGATGCTCCCACCCGGGCGGCCTGAAACGTCCCCTGGAGCGTGATTCCGGGCCCATGGTGGCTTTCCAGAGTCAGGCTCATGGGGTGTACCAGCCAATATCCACCCTGGGGGCAGGGGATACTGGCTACATAGCCGAAGAGTCTTGCGAATCCCGGAGTCGGAGGATTCCGATACACAGTAGCCGTCGGGTGGGGGCCTGACCTGAACCCCGGTTCCCGTAACGAGAGCGTGTCCGAAACGAGCCATAAGTCGTCCCAGTGGTGGCTTGAGAGGATGATTAAACGGTCGGGATGTACCGTGGTTATATACGTCCGTAAGGTCTCTAGGATGGTGAACCGGCGGCTGTCCTCGATTTGGGATAACGGTTCGTCAAGCACCAGGATCGGTCGCTCGGTCACCAACACGCGGAGCAGAGCAGCCCGTTGATATTGTCCTCCAGAGAGCTCACCAGGATAGCGATCCAATAGGGTCTCGGACAAGTCCAGAATTGGCGCCCAACGCAAAAGCGACTCAGGGTCTCCAAACCAGAGGACTTGCTGTCGGATGGTGTCGTGGGGAATCAGATGGGGATTTTGAGATAAGAACGCGACCTCTTTAGGATACTGCGCCGGGACTTGATCTAAGCCGATGATGTGGCGGAGCCACGTTGTCTTGCCGGCACCCGATGGGCCAAACACACCGTGAATCATTCCAGGCGAAAATTCACTCCACCGCGATAGCCTAATGGGATCGGTCATGGCGCCGCCTCCAATTCAGCCAGATGGGGACTGGAAGACCGACCACGAGCAGGATCGTGGACAAGGCGAGTGCGGATGGAAGACCGTAAGATTCCAGCGCGATCCAAATGGCAACGGGAAGCCCCGTTGGATGATAGGCTACGACGATGGGAGCCCCAAAAGCACCGGTAATGCGTGCCCAGGCCATGGCGGCGGCGACGATTACTCCACTTCGGGCCATGGGCCAGGTCACATGTCGGAAAACATCAATGAGGGATTTACCTAATACCCGTGCCTCTTCTTCGTAGGCGATTGGCATCGACCGGAAGGCGGCCCAAGCCGTCAGTAGAAAATAGGGGAATCCTTCGTATACTTCCGCTACGATCAAGCTGAAGAGCGATTGCGTTGGGGTAATCCCGAGATGACCCAAAAAACTCCCTACCGGTGTTGTGGGACCTAGCAGGAAGGCCAATACGAGTCCCAATACCAACGGCGGTAATAGTAAGGGAATGGCTAGGAGCGCTCCGATCCAGCCTTGCGAGGAGTCGGACAGCAGTCTGGCTAAAATCCATGCCGCTGGGGTCCCCAGTGCTACGATGAGGCCGAGAGACACGGCACCAGAAACGAGCGTGGTGACCAGCGCGCCTCGATTGCTGGCTTGATGCCATAAGACACTCAGGGTACCGAACCGGGTCTCGGCGACCAAGATTAGCGTCGGCAACAGTAAGAGCAGGATAAGAGCCAGGGCAAACCCTCGCGCGAATTGGCGACTCATCAACGTACGGTTACCCCGCGAGGCAGGGCGCGCGGATTCCCGACAACGTATGGCGTAAAGGTATGATACCCCATCTGTCTCCAAATTTTTTGGCCGGTGGCTCCCGTTATGAAATTCAGAAAACGTAGTGCCGCCCGACCCGGGGGATTATGGGTTAAGGTGACGTCAATTAATAGCGGGGCTCCGGTGACCTTTGAACCGTTGAGGCGGAGGCTTGTCGTAGCGTATGTACGCGCATCACGGAGGGAACCGAAATTTAATGATGCGGGGAGCGCAATATATGGGAGGTGACGTTGTAACGCTTCAGACAAAAATGCGCTGGATGCGTCGAGCCCACCCGACTGCAAATTTGTGAGGATGCCCTCTTCGGAGTAAATTTCTTTAGATTGGGCCGGAGACCCACCCAGTATGCGGGACACATCGTGGGCCGGCAAATGATATCTTTTTACAGCTAATTGGATCATTTCAGCAAACGCTTGGCCTTGGGGATCGGTCACCGGGTTCGTGCGACCCAGCTTAAACTTGGGGTTGAGCATCAAGGAAAATAGATCAACTAACGGGGCTTGGTGGATACGGATCGCATTAAGAGTTTTGGCAAAAGGTGAGGTCTGACTATACGCAACGACTAATGGGCTACTTGCCACGGCTACGGCCCATGTTTTGGAAGCCGCGGGTTGGATGACCGCAATGGGCGCGAGACCGATACTTTCAAAGACGTCGGCGTTGATGGTGTGGGAAGCCAGTTCATGAGCCAATCCAAACGCTCCCCCACCCCGTCCGGAGTAGCGGACTCCGGTCGATTTATAGAACGCGGGCCCGAGACTCTGTTGGTTCACCAACTGCAAAGATCCAGCATAGGCGACGGTTACGAGGGCAGGTTTCGACGAGTTGGACGTGCCGCACCCACTAGCGATGACCAGTAAAGTGCTCGCGGCGAGAACAGACACGACCCGGTTCCCACGATTCATGGACTGTCCTCCAGTAAAGTGTAGATTACAATAAGTAAATCATACTGAACTTCCAGGGGCAATAAAAAATGGACGGCATTGCCGTCCATTTTTACGTTCGGTGCGACTCTCATGTAGGAGACCTGAGAAGAAGTTTACCGACCACGACCGGCCAGGTTTTGTTCGGCCATCTCGATCATCTTGCGTACCATGTGACCTCCCACAGCTCCGCACTGACGGGCAGGGACATCACCCCAGTAGCCATCATCCACGCCTTGCAGACCTAACTCGTGGGCAATTTCGTACTTGAATTGATCGAGGGCTTTTTGAGCACCTTGCACCAATGCGCGGTTGCCCGTGTTGCTTCCTCGTGCCATCTATCTCACCTCCTCGTTACTGAAGTAACGTTAGTATGACCATGGCCACTAGATTTAACCTAGAAAGGTTTGGATCATTGTTTGCGTCCTGATCCCGATCGGTTAACGAGGGTGTTTTCCGCCATTTCAATCATCTGCCTAACCATGTTGCCACCGACTGCTCCACATTGGCGTGCAGAAATATCGCCCCAATAGTGGTCGGTCGGGATGTTGACGCCAATATCCCGGGCCACTTCATACTTAAATTGATCCAGAGCTTGGCGCGTATCTCCCGACGCGTCGTGAGTATGCGTATTTCGTAAGGACATCTGGTTCACCTCCAATATGTTGGAATAGGGATAGTATTCCGTGGACAATTTTCAATACTCTGGAAACGATTGGATCGATAAGAAAAACCTCAGGATAGTTTGTCCCGCGAAGATCTCTTGCTAGGATTCGCAAACGCTCGAGATTTTCCTTGAGAGCCATTCCCGCCGCCACGCATTTTTTTGGGCAACATCTTCTGTTCGTTAATAAGAAACCAGGACAAGATTCCGGTGGCTAATGCGAGTCCGGAGGCACCCCAAAAGACGGTGTACTTGTGGGTCATTGCCATGGCAAAGAGTGGGGGACCGAGAGCTACACCAAAGAAACGGACACTTCCGTACAAACTGGTGACCACCCCGCGTTCTTTGGCACTGGTGGCGCTGGTTACTAACGTATTGATAGCAGGCAGCACAGCCCCGGTCCCGATGCCTTGAAATGCTAAGATAGCCAGAGCTAGCCATGGGGTTTTCGTGGCGAAAAACGGTTCGACGGCCATCGCTAAGGCAATAACAATGAGGCCCCCGACGACAATGGGTCGCGACCATTGAGCGAGCCTTTTTTGGAGGAGAGTCCCCGAGACAAATGACGTAATCGCTGATGCCAGGACGGGAATCGCGATCAGAAGTCCTCGCGTAAACTCACCATAGCCAAAGGTCTTTTCGAGGATATCCGCTAAATAGCTAAGGACACCAAACAGGATAAAAAGAACCACCGCACCGCCCAAAAAGGTGGCGACAATGGATCCGGCTTTTTCGGATAGGGTCTGGGTGAGCCCGGCCCAATATTGCTTGAGCCCACCTTGAGCATGGAGATTTTTGGGGTCTTTGATAACAAACCATACGAGGGCCGCGATGGGGAATGATAAGAGCCCATATACGAAGAATGGGGCAAACCAGATCAGGAGCGCGATGGCGGACCCGGCAATGGGAGAAACCACTTTACCGAATCCATTGGAGGCCTCTAAGATGCCTAAGGCACCTGCTCGGGATTTGCCTTGGAACATGTCTCCGGCCACGGCCATCGCTAGTTGATAGGTACCACCGGCCCCAATCCCCTGCAGTAGACGAAATCCCATGATGAAGGGGAAAGGGTGGGGGAGGAACCATGACGAGGCCCCGGCTCCCAGCCCGCCAATCCCATAGACTAGCAACGCCGGTACCATGATGACCTTACGGCCGATCCGGTCCGATAAAGCGCCGGCAAAGGGGATGATGATGCCCGCCGGAATCGAGAAGACGGTGATGATTAACCCGACTTGAAAGAGGGATAGGTGCATGACCTTCATCATCTTCGGCAAAACCGGAATGAGCATGGAATTACCGAGTACCATGATAAAGGGCACCGTGCATAAGACGGCTAACTTAAGTCTCTGTCCGTCATGTGATGCATCAGAGGGTGCGCCCTGTTCAGCCATAAACCATGCCTCCATTCCAAAATTCGTGACACGGTATTAACCTGTCCGTTTTTGTGCACCCAATGCACAAAATATTAGCCGTCACCTCCAACAACTGGGTTGAATATTGTGGCTAAGAAGTTGAGGATATGGAGGCGAAACCTGTGACGAGCGACGACAACAAGGCGTGGCTGGACATTTTAGATTTCCCAATTCTGGACCGTACCACCAAACCGCGTACCCGCGGCATCACCATGGTCATTGATAAAGGTCTTGGTCTCACAGACACCCGCGATTTAATGGAACTCGCTTCGGATTACGTAGATTCTTTAAAACTCACCTTTGGTACCTCTGCCTTTTATCACACCAGGCTATTGCGCCAAAAGATTGAGCTAGTAAAATCCTACGGCGTAGACATCTATCCGGGCGGGACATTTTTGGAATTAGCACTGCTTCAGGGGCGCCTCATCGAATTCTTAGACCGGGCCCGCGAGTTGGGATTTACGGGGATCGAGATTTCTGACGGCACGATTAATTTAGACCCAGAAACACGCTACAATACCATCAAATTGGCGAGGGTTTACGGATTTGAATTAGTGGTGAGTGAGGTGGGTAAAAAGGACCCTCGAGACACGATTCCAGACCTGCTTTTATGGGATCAAGTGCAACAAGACTTGGAAGCGGGATCCGATATTGTGATCGTTGAAGGTCGCGAGAGTGGTCAAGGCGTGGTGATTTACGATGACCAAGGTGAGGTCCTGGAAGACGAGTTGGAACAAATGGTAAGCCACTTGAAAGAGCCTCATCGCGTTTTGTGGGAAGCGCCGCGAAAACACCAACAACAGGAGCTGATTCTGAGGTTTGGTCCCAATGTCAATCTTGGTAATGTGGAGCCGAATGACGTCCTTGCCTTAGAAGCTTTGCGAGTGGGATTGCGAGGAGATACCTTGCGCCAGTACTATGTGAGTAGTGGTGTACCCGCTCCGATCAAGTGGCCGCCACCGTTGATTCTTAAAGGAGGTGATTTGAGCGATTGATGTGGTCTTTCGGTGGGAGGATGTAGGAGATCGGATCCAGGATCAAGCGGTCTTAGTGATTGATACGCTGCGGGCGACGACGACGATGGTGGGGTTTTTTGAAATGGGTGCGGGTCGGGTGTTCGCGTGTCCAACTGTCGAGGAGGCTTTCGTTCGTCGATCATCGTTGCCGTCCGCAATTTTGGGTGGGGAGCGGGAGAATAAGGCGCCTCGGGGTTTTGACGCCGGCAACTCCATCTTTGAGTATTCTGACCAAATGATTGGGGGTCGCTCCGTCATATTCACCACAACTAACGGCACGCGAGCCATCGGAGCCGTTGCCCAAAAGGCATCGTGGGTGGGTTTGGCGTGTTTGCGTAATCGTAGGGCCGCGGGAAATGCTCAACAACGACAATCCGATAGCGCTCTGGTCGTGTGTGCTGGGACCCAAGGCACTACGGCGTGGGAAGACACCTTGACGGCCGGCGCCGTCGTCGATACCTGGCCGCGCGACACCTGGACGGACGGGGCACTCGTCGCATGGACGGTATTTCATGCGTATCAAGAAGACCTCTTGGCAGGGCTATGGGCTTCTCGGCATGCAAAAGTCCTTCAAGACGCAGGGTTGAGCCGAGACATTGAATATGCCTCAAAGCTTGACGCCACATGCATCGTCCCGGTGCTGGACGCCCAGGAGTGGTTCGTCAAGGGCTAATGGTAAGCTTCGCGGTGCGACCGACCCCGTACGGGGTCGGTCTTTTTATGGCCGGGCCTTCATAAGTATTCCCGTCGGACCCTAGACACCGGAGGATGACATGCTAAACAACGCCACGATTGGACTCTTAGTGTTGCTGCTTTTGGGGATTTGGGCGCGCTCGAACCTCGTGGCGGCGGCAGCGGCTATTTTGCTGGTGATACGATTCACGCGCCTGTTTTTTTTATTT
Source organism: Bacillota bacterium (assembly GCA_021802375.1). Next base: position 7,643 of record JAKAAL010000157.1, read on the forward strand.
CCTGTACTCGAGCGACGCGGCGTGGAACTCGGGCTCTTGTTTCTTACGCTCGCGATGCTGGTGCCTTTTGCTTTGGGTAAAGTCACCATGAGAGACATTGCCAAGGGATTGCTGACGGTGCCGGGAATTCTCGCTGTAATTGGGGGGGCCGTGGCCACTCATTTGAATGGCCGTGGGCTGCATCTGTTGGCGGACCATAGTTATTTGATGATTAGCCTTATTGTGGGATCAATCCTCGGGATTGTGGTGTGGGGGGGCATCCCGGTGGGGCCCTTGATGGCGGCGGGGGTTACTTACCTGATGCTTCAAGTGATTGACGTAGTGGGGCGCCACTTTCATTAATGATGCGGACAGGAGGGCAAAGGGCGTGTCGAGT
>JAKAAL010000158.1 GCA_021802375.1 Bacillota bacterium
CACTTCATCATGCGAGCGCCGACTTTCCCACAATCCCCCTAGACATCTGGTACCTCTTGAGAAACGCCGGTCCTGCCATGGTGGTACCGATAGAGAAGAATTCACTCTGAAAATCCAAGATCCCTTGAGGAAGCGGTCCTTCACCAAAACCAATTCATGGATGAGGGTTACCCCGCACCGATGAGATTGGGTAACGTTTGTAGCGAAATCCCCTAATCGCCGGAAACCCGCAGAGGACCACAGTTACAGGGCACCATCTCGGGGTTCGAAACCTGGGGTGATTGCCCGTCGCCGAAAGACCTCCGCTTATCCCATAATGCATGGATATTTGCCTGCGTCTAGGCGGCCCGGTTTGTAGCGCAGAGCCCCTCACGCATTAGGCGAGATGCTCGGCCTAACTGCTAACCGGTTGGCTGGCTCTATAGATTTGGCGGCATCATGTAGAATATCTTTGAAATGTGCTTGAGTCGACGATAAGTGCCTCATGCGGAGCCAAGAATTGTGTAGAACTCAAGGCTTACAAGATTGGGAGACGATGGCCATGAGACTGACCGGTGATCATGGAAATTGGGAAATTCTCGGACCGGGTGGCGGCGGAGCGCAGTTCCTACAGTCCATCAGCCCTCACGACGTAAATTTCCTGGTAGTGGCTTGTGATATGACGGGCCTCTATGTGTCAACAGACGGCGGCATCAGCTGGCGCGAATGCAACCTTTTGAGTCGAGTTGACGCCGTCTCATTCGATCCCCATCATGCCGACGTGATTTATGCGGGCACGGCTTCTATGGGACTCTATCGCTCCCTCGACCGTGGAAGCAGCTGGGACCTCCTGTATCCACCCCCAAAGGAGGTGGTAACCTGGAAGCCTCATGGCGATCACGCAGACAATCAATACGTGCTGGATAATGCCGAGCGAGTCCAGGGCGGCTTTCAGAAGATTCGCGTGCATCCCCGCCATCCCTCTCGCCTTGTCGCGGCTCTCAAGCGCGCCCTTCCCACATCCTCCATCATCTTGCTTTCATCCGACGATGGCGGAGAGACGTGGAATCCCTTCTCTACCCTACCCGCCCAACAGGTTTACGAAATATTCATGCGTCGTAGCGGCGACGAGGTTTACATCTTTGCAGACACCAATGTGTATGTGGTGGGCTACCGATCTCAAGAGGTTAAAGCCCTCCTATCTGCACCCTTGGATGGCGGGTTCATGACGGATGCCTCGTGGGGATGGGATCCCGTCGCCGAGAGCCCCATTTTTTATGCATTGACTTCGTCCCGATGGAGCGACTATAAGCTAAGTTCGGGTATCTGGCGCTCACGAGATCACGGGGCGTCATGGACGGAATTGGACGCTCCCATCGATCCGCGCTTATCGCCTGCCTCGGGCCAAGAGCCTCCTCACTTCTCTCACATACGTGCTTGCGAAGAAGATGGGCGGTGGTTGTACATCAGTGCAGATTCTTGCCCAGCGCTGACGGATGGATTTCCCGAGGACTGCTTGCACGGGCGCTACGTCATCGTTCGCTCGACCGATGCCGGTGACGAATTTCAGTGGGTGTTCAAAGGAATTGAGTATACCATCCCATCGAATTACGACGCGGGTTGGGTAGAGCGAGACTATTTGTTCGGAACCGACGGCACGGTATTTACGGGACTCGGTGTGTGCGCCAGTCAACCCACGGTTTTACTGTTTGGCGATTACATGGCCACCGCCAAGACCCTGGATGGTGGAACGACGTGGACTCAGCTTTACTGCCGCTTGACTGACGGGGGCGCGGCATCGACCAATGGCATGGATGTCACGACCAGTTATGGAGTCCATTTTGACCCCTTTGATCCCCACCACGTGGTGATTTCCTATACCGATATTGGAATGTTTCATTCCTTTGACGAGGGAAAATCGTGGCATCATGCCATCCGCGGAGTACCCTTGGCATGGCGCAATACCGGCTACTGGATGGTTTTTGACCCCGAAATCCGCGGGAAAGCGTGGGCGGCGTGGGGACAGGCCCACGATCTCCCACGGCCGAAAATGCTGGTAGCGAAATTTCAAAACGCCCAAGGCGGCGTTACCCGGTCCACCGATGGGCTTGAGACGTGGTCCACAAGCCATCAGGGGATGCCAGAAAATTGCGTCGTCACCCACCTCCTCCTTGATCCGAAGAGCCCTCGCGGCAAGCGTACGCTTTACGCTGCTGGCTTTGGGCACGGCGCCTTTAAGTCGGTAGACGATGGCACCACGTGGACGCCCATCAACAGGGGACTCGGCGCAAACCGAAACGCGTGGCGCCTGGTTATGGCACCAAATGACGATCTCCTGCTGGTCGTAGCCAGGGGATATCATCGAGAGAAGCCGATCGATGGAGCGTTATATCGTTCGCGCGATCAGGGAGCAACTTGGGATGCGATTAGCTTGCCGGAACACGTCAACGCGCCAAACGATCTAGTCTGTGACCCCTTAGACCCTAAGCGCATGTACTTGGCTGCGTGGCCCAGTACGATAAACGACCGGGAAGAATATGGAGGCGTGTGGTTAACCGAAGACGGAGGACATGCGTGGACCAAGGTCTTTGATGCAGCCAGCCATGTCTTTGGCATTACCATGGACGCCAAAGACTCTGCCGCGCTATTTCTCAACACCTTTAATAGCGGAGCCTATCGTTCCAAGGACGGTGGGAACACCTGGACAAAACTCGAGGGGTATGACTTCAAGTGGGGGCACGGTGTATTCATCGACCCCCATCATGAGCACCGCATCTATCTTACGACCTTTGGAAGCAGTGTGTGGCGGTCCGATTTCCCTTGACCAGGCGCATTGGCCATCGCATCGGGGGCAGCAGGGCGGCATCTTGATCCGACACCTACCGGATCCGCCCCAGCAGAGGCCTAATTCTGGTCGTCAGTGCCTCGGGATGTAGCATTATCGTTCGTAATTCTTAGGACGACTTAAAAAGAACGCATTAAGGGCATCCGGGCGAATTCCACTGCGCCTTTAGCCAAAACCCCAGGTGGTGTGGGAGAAGGGAAATCCTGGGAGCCTGCGGAAAAAGGATGGAGTCCTTTTTGCCACACCTGCGACTTAACGCATCCATCCGATGAACAAAGCGAGGGATACCCCCACTCCGGCCACTGCACTGAGCATTTGAAGCCCTCGCCGGAATTGAACGCGACTATTAGCCCATCCCAAGCCACTACCGACCAAGGCTAGCCCTGCAAACATCGTCAATAAGAACACAACCAAGAGTCCAAACGCCGCCAGCCGTTGAGAGTCAAACTTCACCATCAGCATAAATATGGCCAAATCTCCCGGAGCAACGACCAAGCCGAAGAGTAGGCCCACCAGCCAGGCGGTGGTCGGCCTTTGGAGCCATTCGACGCGAATTCCCCAGCTTCGCCGCGGACGGTCGTGTGGCGTGATCGTCCCACCGCCTTCCTGCGAGGTTTGGACCTGTCTTCTATCCCGTGCGCCACCTACATCTTGCAATAAATCCCAGGCGATCCATGCGCCCATGCCCATGAGCCAGAGACTAGAGGCCCACATCGCCGCATGTTCCCACACGGCCGGCAAGGTCATCAGCAGGCCTTGGATTACGGCTGCCGTAGCCAACATTCCGGCGCTATGGCCGGCGGCAATACGCAAGGCATAGGCAAGCCCTTGGCGACGCGAACCCCGAGTCTTTTCCACATAGGTGCCGACGGCAGCAAGATGATCCGGTGCCACCGCATGGCGTCCGCCAAGCGCAGCCGCCAACAACATCGCCCAGATAGGAATCACGGCGTTCGCTCCCTTTCAGGTAATTAGGGATATTCACGTGACCCTAAAAGCATTCCTGAAAAGATTCCTGGGCTATGGACACTCTGAACAAAGCCAAGGCGTATTTACCGAGATGGCGCAGAGTCAGACAGTCTTTCGCTGAGACACGTTCGAACGGCCGCCTCCAAACGAAAATGTCACCTTAAAGCTTGGGGTTCTGAGGTAGGGGCGATGCTCACGGGGGCGCAAAGCCGCTTCATAAAAGCAGGATGGGCGCCATTCGTGTTGGGACTAGGCTTCGCGGTTTAGTCGAGTGAGGATCCTGAGAAACTGGGCCAGTGTATTCTTCGGCTCCGAGCGTCTGACGCAACTGGATAGCTACACGCCATCATCGCTCTCACTCTTCATCGACCGCCTACTTTGACATGATCACCCATTGGATCTCATGCCGGTCGTCTGACTTCAACCGAGTCATAAACGGCACCACAAAACGGCAATATCCTCGTGGATCGCGTTTTTGTCGCATGGTCACCGAGTCCACCAGTCGACGGATAACCGATCCCCACGCACGAAAATGATGGGCCTCAGCCTCGGAATCGACCCACGCCCTTCGCGAGGCCTTCTGCAGTTCGGATCGGGATTCGCACTGGGATCAAAGCTCATCGTGAGATTCAGGGTAGTTTTTGCACCACTTCAGGCAAGAGGTCCCACGGCCTCGGAGCATGTCCCAGTGCGCGGTCATATGCCATGAGTCCTGCCGCGGCCAAGGCCTGCAAGATCTCTTCGTCGGTATGCACGAGCTCGTGTTTGACAAACCAGGCCAATTGCCCTTCAAGACACTGAAAAGGCACGGCCATGGCGTCTTCATTGCCACGGATATTGGGGAAGTAATCCTTAATCCGTGCGAACTCGCGTAAGATATTGGTAGATTTTAGTCCCGCATGGGATGCCTCCTTTACCTCCAAGGTAACATAAATACGACAATGCGGAATGCATCTCCTACACACTCGAGAGTATTTTCCCCCTCGGTTTCAAGACCTTTGACGATGATCCCGTCGGTTTTCGTATTGATACCGCCGTGCGTGGACAAATGGGCCGATTCTAATCGCTAACTCAGCGTCCCGACTCGCGTCAGCGTTCCAGCTGTACTAACTGATCGCGGCCAATATCGTGGGTGGACTGCGATATCCCCCGTCCCGCATATGGTGAGTCTTTCGGTGGCTAACCATCTCGAAAGGATCGGCTACGGTATACACACAGCAGAACCTTGGACATCGCAAATTGTGTGACCCACCGAAACTCTTGCACGCCCATCACTAGGTTACGCTTTTCATTAGCCATCTCGCCTTCGGTCTCCGCCACCGCTAATTGACATTGGAGCGGCCACTTCAGTGGATTCTCGCAACACCAGCCGAGGGGCAATGCGGACCGACAAGAAAGGGGCATCAGGCCAATCGATGCGCCGCATGAGTCGGTCGACCACTTGCCGTGCATAGTACTCCGCATCCACATGCACACTGGTAATCGGCGGCGATGTCGTGAGCGGCAGCGGCGGGTCATCGAACCCCACGACCGCCACATCCTGAGGAACGCGCAGACCAGCATCATGACAATACTGGATAACATTGGAGCATAAATATCATTGGCACAAAACCTCGCGCTAGGCCCATATGATACCCAAAGCGCTGGCTGGTCAGGTCCGCGTCGCGGACCGGCAGATCATGGTAGAGCGCCGTCCGATGATACCCGTCCACGAGTTCGGCCTTGCTGCAGGGCGCCAGGATCCGATGGATTACGGCCAGCAGCACGTACATGCCGACTGACAGGCCCTGGTCTCGTTTGGGAGCCACGGCGTCAATGTGCTCGACGAGTCGGAGGCGCCGCGCCATCTGCATGATGGTGCGGCTGCCCCCATATTCTCCGACCACCACGCGCTGCGGGGTGGCCATTGGACTCTCCAGTTGCGCCACCACATCCTCAGCACGACCCAAATATTTTTGCAAGACTCATCGCGGTTTCCCATCAATTCGTTTGGAGGCAACCAGGTAATCGTAGGCATGTCCATGCACCTTGCGTTGGGTAATAGTAGCCATCAACGACCCTCCAGTGTGACTTCTTTCCTGAATCCGTGACAAGCAGCGTTGGAAACCCCCAAGGAATACGGTCAGCTCTCAAGCGCGACCAAATGGGCGCAAATTCCCGAAGGTATACCCCGCGTTCATGGATTCGTCGGGTCCTGGTCAGCCCCACGGCGAGGCTCCGCGTCCAGAGGCACACGATGCTCCCGACATCGCCGCTCGGCGATGTCTCTGGCGGTGGATTTGGTAATCAGTCCGGCGGCGCGGCGGTTAGCCCGCCGCGAAGTGGGCATAGAGTTGTCCCGTGACTCGCCCCCACCGGTTGCCCCGACCGTATCGAATGCGGTATTGGCGTGCATGGGCGACTAACTTGGCGGCACACAGGATGATATTTTGAATCACCGTGCGAATACGGCGGCGCTGGGCTACCTTTCGTAAAGGCACATCCTCACGCCCGATCGTAGCCTGGCCAATGACGCGCAAGAGATTGTACGTCAGGCACGCCAGATGGAGGACGAGTTGGTTGGTGGCAAACTTGCCCGAAGGCAACCGCTCTAAATCCATGTCCGTCTTGACCTCGCTGTGATATTGTTCCATCGTGCCATGGTCCGGGTACCACGGGAGCACATCGTCCGGGGTGGCGGTTAAAGAGGTCCAGTAAGCCGCGACCTCAATGTCGGGAATGAGTAAGATCTGGCCATCGGCGGTAATGGTGCGTTCGATGACTTGGTACACGCACCGTTCCGGCGCGTGTCCGCGCCGGGGGGATTCCTCAAACGCCCCACGATAGACGGATTTTCCCTCTCGCGGAGATGATTTGGCCCCTTCCTGTTTCGCCCGGTCCAACCACGCATCCAAGGATTGCTGGCGAAGATTGCGCTTGATCAGAAAATCCGCCTGCTCCTCCCGAATCACGTCGATGTTGTCCGTACTGTCGTTGCCGGAGTCGAGCCGCACCAGAATCCGGGGATTTTGGGCGGGATCGACCCGTTGGGTGATAATCGCCTGCGCATCGCGCAGGCACTGGACGAGAAAGGCCGGCGTGCCCTTTTGGCAGTGTTGCTTCCCCTCGCGTAATTCGAAGGCTAAAGCGTACCCGTCATGGCCGAGGTAGCCCATCATGGGGGCATAGCCATCGGTTCCCTTATAGGTCCGCGATACGCCTTCTTTCTGTGTTTTTCCGTTATCGAAGGGCGAGACATCGCAATCTAAAGGAATATAGGGCTGCCCGTCAATGGTGACGGGCACGAGCCGGGCATACTTCTGGAGTAGGGCTACATTACTCTCGCGAATAATGGCGCTCCACTGCACCAGCGGGTGCTGATCCCGGGCGGCCGCTTGGCCCAAGCGTTGCCGCACGGTGGGAGCTGACGGCACCTGCGAAATGCCCAGACTGAAACCAAAAAAGGGGTCACTCCGATAGGCCTCAATGTGGTCAAAGTCGCTCTTGCCTTGCGCCAACAACCCCATGTAGGCCACCACGATATCGCGATGCGCAATGTCCGGTTTCAGGTTTTCGGGGATGTGCGTGCGATTGAGTCGCTGGCCTAAGGGTAACTGATCCACTAATGCGCCAATAATGCCCAGTCCGCCTTGGCTCGAGAGGACTTCGTCTCCTTCTTCCCACACCACGATCGGCCGAACCATCCCTTCACCCTCCGGGTGCGGACTGAAAGTCCGCGTTTTCCTTGATTTTACGCCACTTTGGGAGGGGTTGGCCAGGTTTCCATCACGGATTCAGGTTCTTTGATAATACGAGGCTTCTCCATCGAAGGGGCAAAATCCTTTGTTAAACGCGGACAATCAGGGAAATTTTTTAGCGATGCATTGAGCTCAGGCGGCTATTCTGGCAAGCAATCATTATATAAGACGCGTTTTTGAAGCGGCGCAAGGGTTTGAGGCTGATTGAGGTCCTTAAGTGTGAAACTTCTGCTAGGACATCCTTGACACCATGCCGCCTCCCATACGCCGGAAGGACCATCCGGTGCGCATTCCCATCGCTTCCCGGATGCTACCCGTCTTCGCCCTACAGCGCGGGACTCGACTCCTTCGTGATTCCCGGTCGTCAGATTTCACGGGACGAGCTTTCGACGCGGCAGCGTTCGCTTCAGGCTACGG
>JAKAAL010000159.1 GCA_021802375.1 Bacillota bacterium
CCGAGGACGACATCGATGGGTTGATCGACGCGGCCGGCGTCTAAGACCGGGGAGGGAGAGGCGTGGACGCACGGACAGAAAGCCGTCTTTATTGGCAGGCACGATCGCTGGCCGCGGCAGGGCCTGGGATTTTGGTGCGCACCCGCGGCACGACCGCCGATCCGCTGTGGTGTTTCCGCACCCTTGACCAAATGGCGCGTGAGACGGCCGCTTGGCATTCCCTCTTTGCCAACCGCGACTGGGTGCCTGGCCAGCGTGTGGTGGTGGCGCTCGCCAATAGGGATTTGGCCGCCGCGATTCAGAGGGCGGCGACGGAATACGGACTGGTGGGGGTGGCGGTCCCAGAGATGGACGCGCTGGAGGTCCAGGCCCTTCTCGCCGCACCGTATCTGGTGACGTCTCCCTTGACCGCCTACCGCTTGTTCCTGCGCAGTACGCTAAGCGATGTGCGGGAGTTGTGGCTCACCGGCGACGTCACCGGGCAGGGAGCGCTTCAGAAAAGGCTCTCGGAATTCCTGCCGGACCTCGCGGTACGGGACGTTTACGCCCTGACGGAGCATCCCGGGCCCTTGGCGGTCTCCTGTGCCGCCGGGCGGTGGCATTGGCTCGACCCGGCGTCTATCCTGCGCGACGGGCATGAAGTGGTTCCGGGACAAGAGGGCACGGCAGTGTTACCGCTGGGTCCATACGATACCGGTGACGTGGTGACAAAGCTTCCGTCCGATTGTACCTGTGGTCAGCCCGGGGAGATGGTGACGTCGCCGGTTTGGGGCCGCGAGTCCGAGATTCGGTGGACGCGTGGGGGATGGTTGGCTCCGAGTCATCTTGCTCAAGCATGGTATCGCACCGAAGGATTGTCCGATCGCCTCCGCGCGACCCTGCGTCGGGATCCCGAGCGGGGCGCCGACGTGCTTGAGGTCGAGTGCACGATTCTCGAGGGATATGATGCTGCCCGCACGCTGGCACGGTTTCAGGAACTGTTGGAACGGGCCGCCGGCACCATGGTGGAAATCGCGGTGCGGGAAGCGCGCGCGCTATGGCCTCCGATGACCTGCCAGATTGCCGACCAACGCGCCGATGGTTCGCATCCAAAAGGATGGATTGATTAGGGCTCCGGACCATTGTTGGAGTCCAAAAACGCTTCAGTGGCACGGATGCGATCCGCGATCAGCCACCCAAAATCAGCGTCCAAATCTGCGGGGTTGACGACGGTGCCCGGAAAACGATCCCATGGACCATCGAACGGGGTTTGCCAACGGCTTTGGATCCACTCCCGCCATTCGGGGTCCTGCCAGAAGCGTTGAATGTTTTCGAAGCTGAGCGCGGCCTTAGCCGTCAAGAGCGCACGAGCCGAGGCCGCAAACAACTCCAGCACGGCGGGCGTGGCGCGCTCGGGGTACAGCAGCTCGATTAAATCTTTGACAGCCTGCACGCCCGAGTCCACGCTGGGCGCTTTTGGTCCAAATCCCATGTCTGGCCTCCCTTGCTATATTGTACGCCATCCGTGACGCGATTTCGCCCAGGGATAGGCTCCTCCGGTAATGCCCAGCTCATACGCTAGGTTGTAGGGGGTGAGGCGGGTGAACCGAGCTCAGAGCATTTACTGGCCCGCACTCGACCATATGGGGCAAAAGACGGTGCGTTGGATGCTGGCCCGGCACGATGCCGAGGGCGTCCTGGCCTGGTACCGCGATCACGGCTATCCTGTGGCTTCGCTTGCGGGTGTCGGTGCGCTGCCTTCAGCGCTGGTGGAAGAGCGTGTCAGCCGCCTGCGCGAGCACTGGCGGCGCTGGCTTTTCGGCGAGAGTGCGGCGGCGCTTTTTATGGGTCCTGCGGGCCTTTTGGCGGGTGCTCCGATGCTGTCCATGGTTTTAATGGGATGGGCCATTGAGATGGGATGGGCCTATGGCCACGATATGGAGGACCCGATGCGGATTGATGCGCTACGGAAAACCATTCATGAACGGCTTATGCGCGCCTTGGGCTTTCCCATTGGATTGAAGCAGCCATTGTCGCGCTGGAGCCGCGTGATGGGCACGGTGCTGTTTTGGGGATTTGGACCGGAACTCGCCGCGTCTGACGCGGTGATGGCGGAAATTCGGCGGGACTTCCGCGCCGAATGGGAACGCAGGCGAGCTGCAGCGCCGCCATTCACCACCTCATGAAGGGCATTCACTGAGGAATGCATGCCATTCACGGCAGAGCGAGGCCGGAGTAATCCCGCTTTTCGTACAATGGCAGAAAATAAATCCTTGGAGGTGCTCCCATGGACGAAGAGCGTCGGGAAGAGGAAGAGATCCGGCAGGACGAATGGTTTGACGTCATGCGGGAGTGGTTTGAGGACAAATAGGATTCGGGCCAGCGGGGGCAACCCCGCTTTTTTATTTGGGCTAAAGCAATTTGGCCAGCAAAAGTTCGTCGTGAATGGGTATGCCGTTTTCGGCCACTAAGGGAATGCTGGGCTTCTCCTGGCGGGCACGATCCACCGCACCGGGAAAGAGTGCCTCGATCCGATAGCCGCGCTTTTGATAGAAGGCCAACGCACGGAGGTTGTCGTTGCTGGTGATGAGATGCATGCGGCGGACTCCGGCTTTCCGGGCTTCCCGTTCGGCCGCTTCCAACAAGGCGCTTCCAATGCCGCGGTCTTCGATGACAGCATTCAGGCTCACCAACTCCGCCTCTTGGTTATCGATAGCCCACGTGACAGCCCCAACCAAGGCTTCGCGCTCTTTTGCCACCAGCGCCTCGAGTGACGCGAGATGATACACCTGTCCTTGGGAAATCATGGTGTCGCCGCCCCATTCGGTGACCCAGAGATCACGCAGCCAAACACGATCCTCCGGCGTCTTCGGCACCCCAACGTTCATCCGCCAAACCCTCCCTTCATGAGGCATTGTACTGGTTTTCCCACCCGACATCATCCCCACGCCATTATTTGGGGATTTTCGGATGTTCCGATACCCATTATGGCGAGCGTTTGGGATAAACACAGAGAATGGAGAAACTTTTCTTCCGGGAAGGGACGTGCTAGCATGAAAGGAACACTGGCAAAGAATGGATGGTATGATGCGGATTGGGTTGATTGCTCACGATACCAAGAAGGCGCTCATCGTCGAATTCGTAGACCGCCACCGGGACCTCTTACAGCGGCATCAACTCCTCGCGACTGGACACACCGGACAGCAGATCGCGGATAGGACGGGGTTGGCCATCGAATGTTTGCTGTCTGGACCGTTGGGAGGCGACCAACAGATGGGAAGCCGAATCGCTGAGGGCACGATTGACATGCTGTTTTTCTTTCGGGATCCCCTCTTCGCCCATCCCCACGAACCCGACGTCAGTGCTCTTTTGCGCTTGTCGGATGTGCAGGGGATTCCTGTTGCCACCAATCCGGCGACAGCTGAGGCTTTAGTACATTTGCTCTAACCAAGGGGGATATGCGGTGCAGCCGTTGGACAATGTGGTGGTGTTGGATCTGACCCGAATTCTGACGGGACCTTTCTGCACGATGATGTTGGCGGATTTCGGGGCGGATGTCATCAAGATTGAGCCTCCGCAGGGGGATGATACCCGACGCTGGGGCCCTCCGTTCATTCATGGCGAGAGCGCCTATTATCTAAGCGTCAACCGCAACAAGCGGTCGATTGTGTTGGACTTCCTTGAGGAGGACGATCGCGCGCGCTTTCTCCAGATGGTGTCCCAGGCGGATGTGGTGGTGGAAAACTACCGGCCGGGGACGATGGCTCGGTGGGGATTTGACTACCAGAGCCTCAAGGCGCTGAATCCCGGCATCATTATGGCCTCCATCTCCGGATTTGGGGCTACCGGACCGGGGCGGGGCCGTCCTGGCTACGATGTCGTCGCCCAGGCGATGAGCGGACTCATGGCTGTGACAGGCGATGGTTCGGGTCCCATGAAGGCGGGCTTTTCCGTGGGGGACATCGGGGCTGGCATGTGGGCGGCCTACGGCATCATGATGGCCCTGTGGGCTCGGGAACGCACTGGGGAAGGGCAATGGATTGACACATCCCTCTATGAGGCGTTGATTTCTTGGCAAACATACTTGGCCGGCAATTACTTCGCCACTGGAGAACGGCCCCAACCGCTCGGGTCGGCCCATCCCAACATTGCTCCGTATCAGGCGATGCGTGCGTCCGACGGATATCTGGTGGTCGCCTGCGGCAATGACGCGCTCTGGGAAAAAATGATCGTGGAGTGCGAGATTTCTTTTGGGCATGATCCCAAGTTTCGCACCAACCCGGATCGCGTGCGCCATCGCGAGGAGCTGATTGGCCGACTGGAGAGCGAAGTTTTTGAACGGCGAACGGTGGCGGAATGGCTTGACAGATTGGCGCGCGCCGGCGTACCCGCCGCACCCATCCAGTCCTTCGATGACGTCTTCCAAGACCCCCAAGTGGAGCACCGCACGATGGATGTGGTGATGGAGCATCCGACCGCAGGATCCATACATCAGCTTGGGATTCCTGTCAAAATGAGCTCGACCCCGGGAGCGCTCCGCACGCCGCCACCGCTTTTGAATCAGCATCGCGAGGAGATTCTTGCTCAATTCGGGCTTACGAATGCGACGCCCGAAGCTTAGCCAGCCGCTCGGTCAGCGCCGCCTTAGGCACCAGCACTTGGGTAAATTGGCCCTGGCCTATTACGCCGCGACTGTTTTCGGCGACCACCCTGGCTAGGATGCGATTGCCCTCCAGGGCCTGGAACGTGGCTGTGGCCGTGAAGGATTCGCCCACCAAAGTCGGTGCCAGATGCACGATGTCAACAGCGTAGCCGACCGCATCCTCCCCATCTTCAAGGTAGGGCAGAATAAGGCTCCGCCCCGCCCATTCCATCCATTCAATCATCTGCGCAGTAGCCAACACCGGATGGATCTTTTGCCCCCCTAAACGGGCTACCATCTCATCTGTCACGACCGTGCCCACCGTGCTGCTCATGCCTTCGACCAATCCTGACCTCATGACAATGCCTCCCTATGAACCAGCTACCACAGCCGGCCGCGAAATTGGTATCGACCTTCAGGATGGGGATCGCTGGGGTTGTCCAAGGTTCCCAATCCGCCCAGCACGATGCCATAGACCACCCACATCACGTTGTATCCAATCATGACGCTGGAAGGGGATAGGCTGCCGAGAATGAATCCAATGAGTGCCGCCAAGCTGGCCGACCCTAGGTACTGCGGGAAGCGATCGGTCGCCGATAGCAGGCGAATGGCGGATCGAATCAAGAGCACGTAAAAAGCCACGTAGAGGGCGATGCCCTCGAATCCGAAGTCCATGGCCACCTCGAGCCACATATTGTGCGCATCAATAACGCCATACGTGTTGTATGGCGAGTGGTGGGTCAACCAATATTGGAAATAGCGCTCGGCGCCCCGCGGACCCATCCCCCAAGGATGGGTCAAGAGACCCTGCCAACCACTCTCATACAAAGCCTTGCGGATTCCGACCGAGCTCGGGCCGGTCGGGTGCAGAAAGCGGGTGAGATGGGCGATGTGGGAAATCTTTTGCAGAGCAAAGGGCAGGTGGCTTGTGGGGATCGCTTGCAGGACCAGAATGGCTCCAGCCAGGAGAACGGCCACAACCGCCAATGACACTTGGGCATAGCGTCGGTACGGACGGGGCAGGACAAACGCCAGCACAATGAGATCAATCACTAAGGCTAACTCGCCCCCGCGGCTTCCTGTGGCATAGAGCACATAGAGCAGCAATAGCGCGAATAGGCCGCTCACTGCAGCCATCCAGCGTTTCGGGACGGCCATTGTCGCCAGCACCACAAACGGCAGCAAGAGAGCGATGGCTACCCCGAGATTATTGGGATCATAGTAGAAGGCGGTGGGAATGTGGGTTGGATGGAGGCCCCCCTCGCGTGATTGGGCGAGGTGATGCGCGGTAGCCACCTCATAGAGGCTTAAGGCAATTGTGGCTAGGAGATAGAGGGGCAACGCCCCCATCACGACCGCCTTCAGCCACGCGCCGTGCCGACCCAGCACCCATAGCGAGAGCACCAGCAGGTAGCCGCCGAGCTGCGACCAGACATAATATTGCTCATAATACTGGTGCGGGCTGACCAAGAGATAGGTTAGGCCCACCACGATGAGCCACGCTGTCAGAATGGCGAGGGGCACGAGACCCCGTCTGGCGCCACGGGCAATCGCCAAAAGGGCACCGGCGGGAGCCAGCAGCAAAAATGCGCGGGCTAAAAGACTAAAGATTGAATGGTTGGAGAGTCCCGGAATAATCAGGTAGCCTTCGTACAACGAGGTGGCCACAAACAACCAGGCCAAGGCCGACCAACCCGTACGAAAGCTTTTTGCCAAGGAATTCACCGAGGGCCTCCCTTCGCTTTCATCTTAGCGGAAACCCGTCCGGTTGTCAGTTTCAGGGGATGCAGGAAAAGCCGCACCATTATGCGAAGCCTAGAGGAGACTCGGTTACAGGAGGGAATCTTATGCCAGGCATTGAACGCTACCTTGGGGTCCGCGCGGCGGCTAATCCGGCCTACTCCAAGGCTACACGCCAATGGTACTTTCTCATGAATTTGACCGACACCTTTCAAATCTACGGCGTCACGGGCCCCGGAACCTGGCCCGCCATGCTGACCGATTACTCGGAACGGGTGTCAGGGCTTTATGCCGCGCCAGACCTAGCGGGCTTGGTGTTTACGCGGGACCGGGGCGGCAACGAGTATCACCAGTTGTATTGGATGGACCTGCACACCATGGAGGTGCAAGCCCTAACCGACAATCCCCAGGCGCTTCACATCTTCGGCGCGTTTTCGCCGGACGGCGAATCCATTGCCTATACCTCCACTGCACGGAATGGTCGAGACTACGACGTCTATATTATGCCGCTCAAGTCTCCCGACCAAGCGCGTCTGGTGTTGACCCGCGAGGGGCATTGGGAGGTGCGGGATTGGACGGCCGCCGGAGAGCTCGTTTTGCAGCAGGTTCTGAGCAATTCCGATCAACCGCTGTACCGCTGCCATGTGGACGCGGAGGATGTCGAGCGGCTCACCCCGTCAGACGCGCCAACCGCCTACCATCACCCCTATCTCAGCCCGGATGGCAGCCTCTATGTCTCCACCGACTACGGTCGAGACTTCCTCGGGATCGCCAAAATTGAGACCCCCGGGCAGGTGGCGCATGTCATCGCCGAAGAGGCGGACATTGATGTGATGGCTGGAGATCGAGACGGGCGGACGCTGGTCTATGCGGTGAACCGCGAGGGGTTTTCGGAACTGCATCTCTATGATCTAAAGACCGGCCACAATCGCCACGTTCCGGACTTTGATCGCTCCGTGGTGTTTGACGCGGTCTTCGACAGCACCGGAGACACCGTAGCTGTGACCTACTCCGGGCCGGATCACAACATGAACATTGCCCTCTTGCATGTGGCCACCGCTGAGGTCGAGCCATTGACCCATGCGCCCATGACCGGGTTGGATGTGAAGTCGCTGGTGACGCCCGAGGTGATTCGCTACCGCACTTTTGACGGGCGAGAGATTCCCGCCTATCTCTATCGGCCGTCGGCCTCCGGCAATTTGCCGGTGGTCATCTCGGTGCACGGAGGTCCCGAAGCCCAGGAGCGCATTCGCCGCAGCCGTGATGGTTCCGGCGGTGTCGATCATATCGTCCACCAGGACGGCCGTCCGGCCCGCGACGTCCCCGACCACCTGCACCACCTCGGCCACACCCGGCTCGGGGCGCCTCTTGTCCACAAAACCGACCGGGACGCCCAGACGTTCCGCGAGAAGCCGGGCGCGGTGCACCCCGCCCGCATCGGGCGACACGACAATGCTGCGCTCGTCGAGGACATGCCGCAAATGCTGGGCCAGGATCGGGATGGACGTGAGATGGTCGAGGGGAATATCGAAAAAGCCCTG
>JAKAAL010000160.1 GCA_021802375.1 Bacillota bacterium
CTCCCCATCCGCAATCGGTTCCATTCCTCGCTTTGACGTGATGGTTCCATCATTTAACCCCGCGTAATACCAAAGCCCGGACCATTTTTCGAATAGGGGATTTAATGGGTTTAGGCACAAATCGAGCCACAAAAAGAACCAACCGCACCGGTTTACTCTGGAGCAATCGCTCGCGTAGCCAAATTTCATGGGGCAGATTGTCATAGCCTCGTGATGGTAAGGTGAGTTCGCGATCTAACACGAAGGCCCCGCTGGTCCCGAGTAGCTCCTCGTGTTTTCGCCACAGTTGCCGATACATGGTGACTCGACGCTCATAGGTGGTGGTCCGCACCATCGAGGAGTTGTGTACCCGGTAGATATAGCCTTCGCGAGGGAGCACCTCTCCGGTATATCCCGCCTTGGCAAACCGAATCGCCAGGTCCCAGTCTTCCCAGCCAAACACGAAACTTTCATCGTAGCCTTGGAGCGCTTCAAACACCTCGCGATGAATGATAAGTCCCGCATGCGCTTGGTTTTCTGCCAGGATCGTGGGCAAGTAGATATCCTGGGGACCCCAAAGCCCTTTAATCTCGCCCCAGTAGCGAAGAATTGGGTACACCGCGGAGAGCTCGGGGTGTGCCCGGAGCGCCGCCACTCCGTCCCGGATCAGGTTTCGTTGTAACAAGTCATCGGCATCACAAAACGCTAAGTACTCCCCGGCGGCCATGCGGGCTCCATAATTCCGCGCCCCGGGCAGGCCAGAATTGGTCTTATGGAACACCCGAATCCGTTCATATTGTTGACCCAGCCGGTCCAGAAGGAGAGAGAAGCTGCCGTCCGTGGAGCCATCATCTATTAATAACATTTCGTAATCGGGATAGTCGAGCTGGTTTAAACTTTTTACCGTGTCCTCAATGGTTGACGCCGCATTAAAACACGGTACCACAATGCTCACCAGAGGCCACTCGGGCTCTGGTGCCCCGGGTATCCTGTCAGGTCGTACCAGTGTGGCGTAGTCAAAGTGAGGCGTTGTTTCGAACTCCCGATACCGCGCCCGGGCCGCATGCCCGACATGTTCGACAATGGTGGGTTCGTTGATGACTTGCAGCAGCGCCTGATCCAAGTCGGTGGGATCCAGTGGGTCCACCAAGATGCCAGCTCCATCCTCCAGCATCTCACGCATCCCCCCATGACGAGAGGCCACGATGGCTTTGCCGTACGACATCGCTTCTAAACATACATTAGGCCAATTCTCAAAGCGGCTCGGAAACACGACGGCCGTGGCTGCCTCATATTCGCGGGTTAATGCATCGCGGTGCACCGGACCCACGAATTCGAAGGCTTGGGTCAACTCTGTCGGGATCTTCCGGAGCAGGTAGAACCGGTAGGAGATTTCTTGGCGCCAGGTATCCCCGCCGACCAGCCGCACTCGGAACCGGGCTCCCGCGGTCAAGAGTCGTACAGCTGAGTCAATTAAGAGGTCCACACCTTTGCGATGCTCCATGCGCCCCACATAGAGTAGAACCGGTGTCGTGTCACGAGGCGGCCGTGGGGCCATGCGAGTCGTAAATTGCGGCATGGGGTGCGTCTTTATGATGTATTCCCTAGGGATCTCATGATGATACAGGTCTCTTAGATCTTGACTGGGGACCGTCACCCGATCGGCATACTTCAATGCATAGCGTTCGATGGTAAAGATAGCTTGACGGTATAGTACGGTAAATTCTTCATTGAGGCGGTCGCACAGTTCGAGCGACATGTGGCTATGTACCACAAGCGTCACATCCGAAAATTCACCGAGTAACCGCTTCGCTTTGACGGCAAAATAGGCTTCGCCTTGATATTCCGGAAATTCTATGAGATCAAAATGCCGTTCCTGATGAAGGTGCCGCAGTTTCTTATAAAGCTGGTAGGAATACCCATGAGGATCGGTCTTAAAGCCTTCAATGCTTTTAATGGTCTGGACGTCAAAACCATCCGGATGTCGCATGAGTTCAATCTTTTTGCCTTCGGTGACAACCAGTACGCTGTGTCCTTGTTCCACGAGAACCTGGGCCACTGCACGAACATAGACGCCAATACCACCAGAGGGATTAAAACCCGGGAATTCTCGACTACAGAGGACAATATTCATGGAAAATTGGTGTACACCTCACTCAGTTACTGTCAGATACGGTTGATCCGAATAACCGGTCCGAAATGTCTTTTGTCATTCTAACAAATCCGTCACGCTTCGAAAAACGTGTAAATTGTTCCCCTTTTGGCACCATTTGTCGTATAGCGATCCGGGCCCATCTTTAAAGTCATGGGCACACTCCACGTCGGATCCCGCGGCGGCGAGATGCTCCGTGTCATCTTGGGTGCGCCATGTTGGTCATCGTTTTTCATCTGGCCTATCCGAAACAGGGGAAAGGTCCGCCTTAATACCCAATGGCACGCCCACTCAGTTGTTGATAAAGATCGGACAAAATGGTGTTGGCCAGTGCTTGATCCGTGGGCGGTGCAATCACGGATCCGCTGAAGAAGAGGCCACCTGGACGACTGTCTCTCGATAAGTTCACATCTTCAAATGTCCAATCTTCGAGACCGTGCGCCATTTTGTAGCCATAGGTCACCAAGTGATGGTTCCGATACGCGAAGGAGACGTAGTGCCCCAAAGACGAGAGCATAGGGCCGGTATAAGGTCCGCCATACGACGCGGATGCCTGTTGCGAGCTCTTAAAAAAGGCCGCCGACCCATCGACGGCGCACCCTGCGCAGGCAGGCGCATCCGACACGGTCACCTGCAGGTTTCCTTTGGTCAGGTCGAGATTCCACGAACCATCGGCCCCCACGGAGGGATGATGACTGTCCATTCCCGAAATCCCTAAAACATAAATGGGTTGCGCGGCGTCCGCATGCAGTGCATAAGCCACCAACAAAGAAGACACGGCACTGGGGACAGGCATTGACACGCGGTTGGGGATAGTCAGCGCACTAGGTGATGACGCCCCATAGGTGGGATGCAGCATCACTACAGATAGCGCACTCAAAGTACCCGCGGGTGTCATGGCGGGCAAGGTGGCGGGACCCAAGGGAGTGTTTTGGCCAAAGATCGCCGCAAAATTCGGCGGCGCCGATTTTGAGGGCGACGACACGGCCCTTGAACTTGCGGGGGGCGTCGATACGCTTGACCCACCTGCAGCACTCACTCCACATCCACTAAGGAGAAAAAGGCTTACGCCCATGATGGCTCCATACACACGCGTCGTTATCACTAAGGGCACACTCCCCAAACGCATTTCATCCATAATAACGTCGAATGATGGTCTGTGGTTACGAATTTTTATCAGATGCGCCGTAAAACTTCGCCGTTCAGGGCGGAGTTTCTTGTTGCTCGATGTATTGTGTGATGATCGACAGGGGGGCTCCTCCAGCCGACCCGGCAAAATAACGGGGGGACCAGAGGCTCCCGCCCCACAACGCGCGTTCGATGAGAGGATAGTGCTTTTTGCGGATCAGGCGGGATGAGACGCCCTGGAGGCTATTGACCCGTCGAGAAATCGCGACTTTTGGCGGGTAGGTGATGAGCAAATGGACATGATCCCGCGCGCCATCGAATGCTTCCCCGGGGGCTTCGAAGTCCTGACGCACGTCAGATAAAATCGTGCGCCAGTCTTCGAGCATTTCTTTCGTGAAGACCAGACGCCGATACTGGGCCACAAAGACCCAATGCACATGACGGTTGATAACACCATGTCTGCCGGTTCGGTAATCGCTTGAATGGGCCATAGACCCAACGTAGAATAGACGTAGCGGTTCGTCAAGAAAGCAGGGGTTCCATGCAAGAGACGACTGTCTTCACCTATCGTGTGTCCTTGTCCCCTACGGAGTGGGCGAAAGCCTCGGACGCTCGTCGTGCCGCCGGTGACGTGTGGACGCGTTTGGTCAAAATGCACCGTTTCTGTCGGCGACGACAGTGGCCGTGGCCGACAGAATCCCGACTCAGGCCCATTTCAAACGCCGGTTTCCGTTACACTCGCAAACCGTCCAAGCCCTCATCGAGAAGTTCTGTGCCACGATTGACGGGGTCCGGACGAAACGCCGGAACGGCGATCAGCAGGCGCGGTATACTTGGCGGTTCCGCCGATACTTTAACCCAATTTTTAAGGGCCAAGCGCTGAAAATAGAAGGATCGCATCTGCTCTTACCCCGGGGACGGGGACGAGACCCGATTCGGGTGCATCTCCCGGAGGTGTTGCCCACCGGGCAAGTGGTGCAAGCGGAGTTGGGGTTTGGCGAGATCTATCTGACCATCACCCGTGAGATTCCGGAGCCCACACCCGCATCCTCCGGCAAAGCCGGAGGCCTCGATATCGGGGTTATTCATCTCGGCATGGTCTCCGACGGCCACGAGGCGTTAGCCATATCCGGTCGGGGCCTCCGATCCGTCAAGCAGGGCCGTGCGAAAGCACGGGCCACGCTCCGAAAGAAGCGAGCCCGCACGAAACCCGGGTCGCGACGGCGCAAGCGCCTGAATCGTGCCCGGCATCGCGGGAGTCAAAAAGTCGAACGGGTCAGGCGCAATGTCCTCCATCATGCGGCCAACCTGATCGTGGCATTTTGTCTCGCCACCGGTATCCGCATTCTGTATGCTGGGGATCTCGGTACGCTCAACTACCACAAACGGCATCACCGTTCCCGGCGGACGAACCAAGAGGTCGGAGCCTTGGAATTTGGACGGTTCGAACAGTACTTAGCCTACAAGCTCCGTCGTCATGGCATTGCACTCATCAAAATCAGCGAAGCGTACACGTCCCAAACGTGTCCGCACTGTGGCCACCTCAACAAGGTGGCGGGCCGCACCTACCGCTGTCGTGCCTGTGGCTATCGGGCGCACCGGGATGGGGTCGGCGCGGTGAACATCCTCAACAAGGGGATGCATGGGGCGATTCGCCCCGGGGAGTTCTTGGCACCCCAACGGATCACGTATCGCCGTCCCGTTCCCCTCCAGGGAACGTCAAGGCGTAGTGGCGGCTGAACCCCGCCGATGTTGCTGGTGGGATAAGCGGTGGCGAGTCAGGAGGAGCACTCCCAGGGTCTTACGACCCGCCGACGCAGCCACGGTGGTTCCCCCAGAATCTCCGGCCGTCAGGCCGGGGAGGTTCAAATGCTTCGCCTCGGGGCAACACCGCCTGGATAAGCATGATTTCTATATCCGCATGAACAAGTTGGTACAGGACTCTCCACTCACCCACGCGTAAACGATACGCGCCATCCGCGTTGGTCAGACGCGTCGCCACGGCCCGTCTCGGCGAATGCCTCAATGGCTCGTGTAATCCGCACGACCAGAGGGTTGAACCGATCCAACCGCCGAATGTCCTTGACGGCCCCTTGGGCCCATCTAATCTCGTACCTCAAAGATTCAGTTCTCTTTTTAGTTCGTCCATCGAGGTCGTTCGTCCTGTCCTAAAATCCTCATCCGCCCGTGCGGCGCGTTCTCTCTCCTCATCCGTTAGCGGTTCATCATCAAGCGGCGCGTTTTCAAGTGCCCAACGAACAGGATCGTTCCCTACGTCTCGAATAAATTCCAGATATCTGCGCGCCGCCTTGAGTTCATTTTCAGGGAGTTCATCCACCAAACGTCGCAGTTCTTCCCGCTCCACGTTCACAAACAAGCCCTCCTTTCACGCATAGACGCAAAAGACCCCCGTCCCGACAACTGAACAAGGCAATTATAACGCGGGTAGCTTGTTTTTGAAAAACAGGAACGCCGCCCGCTTCGCGTTGCGAATAGCGGACGATCCGGCAGGCCGAGGTCTCCGCCGCATTGTATTTAGATGAAGCAGAAGACCACCCAACCGTAGATTGCAAATAGCCGTAATTACTAATCATCGTGTTGCCCCCAAGGTATAATGGAGGCGGCGGAAGGCCAAAACGCTGCTGAAACACTACCGGCGTGGCGGCTCCGGAGGAGACTTCCTGTATAGTCGCGAACTGTCTCCTGTGGGCTTCTGGATGAGGAGGGGTTGCACTGGGGGTATCGGAAGACGGACCACGTTTGACCGTTGCTCAACAATGGGCATTGCATCACGTAGGCGCGGTATTGACCGAGACCGACGTCACCTGGGCCATCACGGGTAGCACCGCCTTTGCGATGCGGGGCGTGGACGTGGTGCCGCGGGATCTCGACATCCCGACCGACGCGGCTGGCGCTTACGCCGTTCAGCGACTCTTGGCTCCGCACATAGTAGCGGTAGGGCCTGTGCGGTATCGGACAGCCCCAACCATCCGCTCGCATTTCGGCAGAGCCGTGGTTGCGGGCGTCTCGGTGGAAATTATGGGCGCGATCGAAAAGCAGCAGCAGGAAGGGCCCTGGATGTGTATAGACGTGGCCGGACTGATCGAATGGATTGAGTGGGAAGGGCAGGCGTGGCCGGTCCTCGCCCTGGCCTACGAAGCCGCGGCGTATCGGGCTCTCTTAGGCATGCCATAGCGGAACATCTCGATCGGTGGATGGCAAATCAGTGCGCGATCAAAAAGGAGGATTGACATGAACGGGGAGCGAGAGACATTCCTAAAACGCTTGAAGCAATTTGGTGAAGCGAATGACCGAACGGCTGCAACTCGAGCAGAAAAAATGCTTAACATTACCGAGGATACGGGACTTATGATCGGGATGTTGATTCGGGCGTGGAAGCCCGCGCGAATTTTAGAGGTAGGCACCTCCAACGGATATTCCACGATTTGGTGGGCGGATGCCCTCACCGCACCCACCCAACGATTTGTCACATTGGAAACCAACCCCCGCAAAGTGGCACAGGCGACCGAGAACTTTCGACAAGCCGGCCTGGCAGATCGGATTGACATGGTGTCAGGAGACGCTGGAGTGTTTCTACGGGAATCCGACGCGGATGAATGGGACCTGATCTTTCTCGATGCGGAGCGCTCCGCATATGTGGGCTACTGGCCCGATCTCGTCCGCATCCTCGCGTCAGATGGACTAATCATCGTGGATAACGCAGTCGACAAGGCGGTCGAACTGGAAGAGTTCCGTCGTGTCGTGGCGGACACCGCCGAATTCCGGCAGGTTCTGGTTCCCCTTGGCAACGGAGAGCTCTTCGTCCAACGCGATCGCAGTATGGCCTGACGGGAGTATGCCCTGCAGACCGGCCGGACGCTCATCGGCAAGCCTACCCATGGCGAAACCCTGGCGAAGCCTACCGGCCCTTAGGAAGCCCTCGAGACCTCTCTTCACGCCGTGCGCCTATCCATCGCACTCTATCCGAATTCCCGTAATTTCACGTCATGGAACACGCAATCCATTCAAACAGATCGTCGTGCATATTATTGACAGATCAGAATACATAGATAATATTGAATTATGAACGATGGTCAATTTTATGAATGCCGGGCAGGAGGACTAACCCATGGCCGAAGATCTCGTGCGCTATGTGGTCGAGGATGGCATTGCGATCGCCACCATGTGTGACACACCGCATCGCAATGCGTTAAGCCTTGCCATGCGAAGGGATCTATGGCACGTTTTCGAAGCCATGCGCGACGATGATGCCGTCCGCGTGGGCATTCTTACCGCGGACGGCCCCGCCTTTTGTGCTGGTGGCGATCTGAAAGAAATGGTGGCGGAAAACATTGGGGTCCCTGGCCGCGACTTTGTCCCGATCTTCAATCGCAATATCTGGGTCGATAAGCCCGTAATTGCCGCCGTATCTGGCGTGGCGTACGGGGGTGGCTTTATGTTGGCCATGATGTGTGACTTGGCCGTGGCGGGAGTGACGGCGCACTTTGCCATGCCGGAGGCTAAATGGTCTCGGGGCGCTCCTTGGTCCATTCCTTTAACCCACATGATCGGCCAAAGACTGTGGATGGAACTGGCGTTAACGGGGGACGCC
>JAKAAL010000161.1 GCA_021802375.1 Bacillota bacterium
TTCTGTACGGGGTGGTCTTCTTTCTGGTGTTGTTCGTTCTGGGTTTGGTGCATTCGTGGTGGGCCCTGTTGTTGCCCTTCCCGCTCCTGTTCACCGGCGCGCTGTTTTCTGCGCCAGCCCTTTACGTGGCCACCAAGGCTAAGAACAACGAACAGCTCTTTTATTACTTTACCTTGGTCATCACACCGATGTTCATGTTTTCCGGGGTGTTCTTCCCCCTTTCCAAACTGCCCACCTTGGTTCGCGACCTCATTTTGCTTACGCCCCTGGTCCATGTGGTTAATATTGTGCGTGCCCTTATTTTAGGCCACCTCACCGTATCGTTGTGGGGAGATGCGGCCGTGCTCCTTCTTTATACCGTGGTGCTGTCCGCTCTTCCGGCGACCGCATTGAAAAAAAGGCTGACCGGCTGAGGTAACATTGACCACTTTACCGCGTCTATTAGGGCGCACGGATCATGAACCCTAAAGGAGTGGGATACGAAGATGAAAAACCCTTACTGGTTGGCGTCGGGTGCGGCCATCTTGTTGGTGGGAGGTGCGCTAGGAGTGCTTGCCGCCCCGTCCCAGGCAAGAACGGCGTACGCATCGGGAGCCAAAACCAGCTTAACGGTAACCGGTCAGGCTAACTGGAACGTGACGCCGAATCAGGCTAGCGTGACATTGGGAGACCAGGAATCGGCAAAAACGGCTAGCCAAGCCCTGCAGCATAGCAACCAGGTGACCCAGGCCATCATTCAGGCTATAGAAAAAGACGGTGTGAAGGCTAGTGCGATTGCGACGAGTGGACTCAACTTGTCGCCGATGTATGGACAGTCCTCGGGTATGGTGTCACCGCCGATCACTGGATACCAAGCGATGAATATGGTGACCGTGACCCTCCACCAGATGAGCCAGGTGGGAGGCGTGATCGATGGCGCTGCTGCGGCCGGCGCCAACCAGATCCAGGGGATAAACTTCGGGGTCGGCAACACCTCAAGTGCTTATAAACTCGTGTATAAGGCGGCACTGGCGGATGCTCGTAACCAGGCGCAAGCCATACTGGGCCCCTTGCACGAACGTATCTTGGGGATCCGCTCCATTCAGGCGCAGCAAAGTGGATCGGGAGTGACGGTGAATGAAACTCGGATGACCGCCGCCTATTCGGTACCGGTGATGCCAGGTTCGATGCCGGTTCAGGCTCAGGTCACCGTCGTCTATCGCGTGGGACCATAACCTTTACCTTACCGCGAGTACGGGTGCACCGAGACTTAAGTACCCATCGTCGAGCGTCATCGCCGGCCGATGCCTATGTCAAAAGCCCAATTCACCGGTCACGAGCTCTGGGGGCTCTGCCGGAAGGAAGGGGTTGGGCAAGGCTTGAAATGGATTTTCTGCTTAGAGGAATCGATCCTAGGGTGTTCTGATCGGAACATCCTCTAAGATCCGTGTTGAGGGCTGGACCTTCTCCTCGCCGCTGGACACGGTCACGGAGGCTATCGGGGAAGAGGACGGAGGCGTTTTTCTTCTTTGGCTCCTTCCTCGACATGCCTTCACGGTTTTCCACCAGGTATTTCAAATATTTTCCAAAGGATAATCATGGAGAAATGTAGAATTCCGGGGTACGAAACCATCAACCCCTTTGCCACAAACACCAGCCATCGAAAGACGTGACATTGGAAGAGACGCAGGCCACACTTCCCTCTAATCCGTTCCCGGATCCGTAGGCTGCAAGCACGTAGAACCCGCAAGTACCTGGTGCAGCCATGGGCCGTGGCTATGCTGCTGAAGCCCCGAACCTTCGCGCACCATTAGCGGTCACGCCCAGCACCAGTGCGTTTCCCTCTAATGGCGAACTGAATTTGCCAAGGTGACATGCGAAGCACGAACAGCGAGGTTCGCTCCCCTGATGCACAACGATCACACCGGTATTGGCTAACTTCCGATAGGTTGCAGGAATGGACAGGCGCTGCCCCAAGGTAATAGTCGAGGATCGGCCATGGGCGGTCGAAAAGGCCCACATCAGCGTTTAGGGTGAAGGGGGGTAAGCTCATATCTTGCGCTCGGGTTCCCGTCTAAAAGACTACATGTTACCGTACTTGACTCAGTGCGACCGCAGATGTTGCATGGTTGTGTCGATTGGAAGGGGTTTTTAGTAACGACTAGGTAATATGGATGTGAAATAATATGAAAGGGAAGTGTTGCCAATTGGGAATGTAAGGATTCTCGTTATCAGTCAGGATGCAATCTTTGGGTCCGACCTAGCCGTGGCTTTAAGGTTCTTAGGGTATCGAACCTCGGTCGTGACGGATATGCAAGAGGGCAAAACGCTCCTTGGTGAAGATGTCTTTGACTGCCTTCTGCTCGAAGAGAGATATCCGGCTCAGGGACGAAAGGATTTGACTCAGCTATTGGAGGCGCGCCTGCCTACGATCATTCTCAGCCAAAATCCGGTGGAATGGCGAGAAATTGCTGCGTTGGCAGAGGGGGCTGACGACTACCTACCGACGTCGATTGGCTTAGGTTCTCTCTGTGCCCGTATCAACCGGTCGGTATCGCGAAGACATACGGAGATCGGGCCATCGCCACCGGCAGGTTTGGTCATCCACGGTGAAACGGTGATGGTGGGCAATCGCACGCTGCGTTTGCCCAGGCGAGAAGTGAAGCTCTTGGAGGTTTTAATGGGGGCGTCCGACCGTGCGCTTTCGCGCGAGGCCTTGTTAGACCGGGTATGGGGTCCTGATGCGCTTGAGTTTGAACTCCGAACCGTGGATGTAGCCGTGGCCCGCCTGCGCAAGAAGCTATTCGAACGCTTTGGGGTGCGGCCGATTGAAACCGTACCGGGGACGGGATATCGGTATCGGAAGGACATGATGAAGATCGCATCGGAGTCCTATTCAAAAACTCAAGGTGGAGGCACTTCATGACCGAAGCAGAACATCTTGTGCTCAAAGGTCGCATGGATCGTGTCCTTAACAATCTTCGATGGTTGGTTGCGGATGCCCTCCCTCATCGGCTTTCCCCACGAAATTACCGTCTCATTTGGATGTACTCGCTTCATCTCAATGTTCTAGCCAACCAGTTAGGTCAACGTCGGCTAGGCTTAAACGCCAGAGCCTTTGTCGAATGGTTGGAAGATGCCTACCGCTTTGGAGAGATGACACCAAGCCGCCTCAAGGAGAAGACCTCGGAGATTTTTGGTAAAGGTGAATACCAAGAGAGTCTGGTAGAACCTTGGTGGGCCGATCGCGTGCTGGTCATGGACGACCATCACCATGGCGACTGGGAGGTGCTCTTTCGCCACACCTCGACCGACCTTCGCTTTGTGTCAGGCTCCGCGGCTCAAGTATTGCGGGTGGCTCGCTTGGCAAGGCCTCATATGATCATGCTCAATGGCGACCGGTGGGCGGCACAAATCCCGGAAATGGTGGCCGCGATGCGCGACGACCAGCGTTTGCAGGGATCTTCAATATGGGTGTACGGCGATCATCTGGATAAGGTGGATACGAACAGTTGGGCGATCTTAGACGGGCGACTAGACTTTCCTTACGATGCCTCCGCACCTATTCATTTGCGGCATGCTCAGGCTGAAATGCGTCGGCTCCGCGATTTAATGATGATAGACCTGGCCACCGGGCTTTCTTCGTTCGGATATTTACACCGCTTGCTGACCGCTGAACTCCTTCGCAGCCAGCGAAGGAGCGAGAGGCTTGCGCTGATTTCGTTTACGTTGAACCCGTGCCTTTGGGGGGAAGATTGGTGGTGGCAGTCGAATGAAGGCGCCGACCATACGATTGAAGCGGTGGCCGACCTGCTGAAAAGTGCCGTGCGCGGCTCCGATGTGGTGGCTTTTGATGGGGCGGGACGATTTTACGTGCTGATCTTTGACGGAGCCCCATCTTACTTGCAACGTCGCATTGATGAAATTTCTCAGCAAATATCCCAAGAAATTGCGCCCACAGGTTGGAAAGGCGGCTATTCGACTCTGTTGAGCGGGATTGCGCGCTACCCTCAACATGGGCAGATGGCCGAGGACATTTTGGGCCATTGTCACCAATCGCTCTGGGTGAACGCGCTCTCGCCGCATGTTTCTACGGCGTGAGCATGCATCATCCCGGTGAACTGACCGTGGGTAGGCCAGCCTTGCACTCCCGCCTGCAGGGTGAAAGAGGTTTCGTCACGCGGGTAAATAACTTACTTGCAATCTTGAAAAACGCCGGTCAGCAGCAGATCTTGACGGGCCACCTAAGCCGAGCACAGGAGATGGATACCCATATGGATAACCAGGAGCAGGTGAACCCCTTAGACCAGGCTCTACAGCAATGGACGCGAGATGCAGAGCCACGCGCTGGCACGACGCCAGGATGGTTTTTAGAATATCAGCCTCAAGTAGCTCTCCCGAGCAAGGTGATGGTGGGCGTGGAAGCGTTGGTGCGGTGGAAACTGCCCAACGGCGACGTTCTCGGGCCAGACCAGTTTATTCCCTGGTTAGAAGGCAACGGATGGGTGGCTTGCCTTGGCGATTGGGTGCTGCGTCATGCCTGTCAGCAGTGGCAGATCTGGAATCAAAATAGCATGTGGCCACGCATGCGGATGTCGGTCAACGTATCCGCGTATCAATTGCGCGATCCGAATTTTTCGGCGCGAACTTTAACGCTATTAGAGGATCTTGCCGTGGACCCCGCGATCTTGGAGTTGGAACTGACGGAAGGGACCGCGTGGAACAATTTTGGTCAAGTCGTGGCAGCCGTAAACGAGTTTAGGGCGTGCGGCGTTCGCGTGGTCATGGACGACTTCGGCCAAGGGGTATCGGGGCTCAACGCTCTAAGAATGCTACCGCTTGACGGGATTAAAATCGACCGTGCGTTCATCGCTGGGATCGACACGGATCAAAAACGCCAGCTTATCGTGGCTTCCGCGACCAACCTCGGTCATCAGCTCGGTTTAACCGTAACCGCGGAAGGCGTCGAGACCGCGGCCGAATGGTTGACGTTGACCGATTTGCATTGCGATGCCGCCCAGGGCTACTACATCAGTTGGCCTTTGTCGGCGAAGCACTTTACCTATCATGGCGACGCCACGCACGGGGAGGAGCGCAAATCGTCGTGATGCGCAGGCGTCGGAATGCAGCCGAAAAAGGACTTCATTCTCATTTCAGCCTCAAGGGCATCACGGCTGCGCTAGCGTCTCTGATGCACGCGGCAGCGACGATCGCGACCGACGTGGTTTGCTGGATACGGACCCATTGGAACGATGCGCCTCGCTCCGAATTGCCGCGCCCCCCAGCAGCACCGGCCGCCATTGAGGTTTCATCCCCCCCCAAAATGCCCCTTGCCGGAGCAAGCTCGGATAGAAGCCGTAGATGGCTTAGTAGGGTTAGACGAAGACGGTCGCTTTTCCGTGACCGATCCCCTAGGAGGAGGCCGATACGCGGTCATTTTGGCTCCAGTGGCGCCTTCACCCCTGGAATTGCGAGTCAATGGCATCGTGGTCACAGGAGAGGTGGTGGTGGAACGAAAGGATCGGATTCGGGCGAAGGTGGTCGATCGGCCTGCCAAGAGCAGCTTCGCGATTCACATCAACGAGAGTGCTAGCCAGGCTCGCCTGATGGTAGAATATCATCCCGGCGAAAAGATTACCCTTCGGCCGCAACCGCCCGTTTCCCGTTTGGCATTAACATGGGAGACGGAGTCGGTGGTTTCGCAGCCGATTTCTTTGGGCTCCGTGATGGCAGAGATGGGCCGACAGGGAATCGTGTGGGGCCGCATTGAAGAATCGCGAATTGCCGAGTTTCTTCTGACCAACGTATCAGGTTCGCTAGTAGTGGCCTCGAGCGAGATGGACGGCTTTGACACCCGGCAAGGACAGGGCCCCTTGCCGGGATCGACCGCCGTTCGTGACCGTCCCCTCGTCCATGCCGTTGATTTTGTCGAGGCGGGGACCATCCTGGCCACGGTAGGGGAAGTCAAACGGCGGGTGACGGGTGAGCCGATGGCCATTGGTCCTTGGGTTGGCGGTCAGGGCACCGCCGTCATGGCGGATGGCCGGCATCTGGTCGCCCTCCATTCGGGGCGGTTGGAGAGGGGTATTGGGCCAATCCGCGTGTATAGGGAACACTGGATTGAGGGCGATGTCGGCCCTCACGATATCCTCGTTGAGGGCGAGGGCGACGTGATTGTCAACGGCAATGTGAGCCAATCGACGATTGTGGCTCAAGGGGAGATCATTGTCAGTGGCGCGGTGACCAAGAGCGAACTGCATGCTGGTGGCCGCGTGGCATGCGGCCAAGCCGTATTGGATTCATGGCTTTATTCGGGATCCTTGGCGAAGACGGCCGAGCACTTTCGTGCCGAGTTAGAGGCGTTGTTACAAGAGCTTTTTGGCCTGCACGATCTCTTTGTGCAGTGCGAAGCGGTGGCCCATCAAACCGACCGAAGGCTTCCTAACGATTTGATTAAACGGCTGGTGGAATACAAATTCCCCGATGCCCATCGACAAGTCCAACGATTATGCACGCTCGAAGAAGGGATGCCTGGCCTCATCACCGCCCCCGAAGATCGCGAGAGCCTATGGCACCTAAAGGACGAGCTATCCCCGGAAAATTTGGCCCAGCTAAAGTCTCCACGCGAAATCATGGGCTTAGTTCAGCGACGATGGGCCAAAGACACCCCCTCTTCTTCGGTGGATAGGGGAGATTTACCAAAACCGTCAAGCCAATTGGCACGGGTGAGAAATTCGGTCATCTTTGCGAGGGGCAGCGTGACTTTGGTGGATGCCATCGATTCGAGGTTAGACATCTCCGATACCTTGATGGTGGGAAATAGTCTTCGAGGAGGCCAGTCGTCTATTGGACGGCACCTTCAGGCCGACTCCTTGGGTTCGGCGTCTGGCGTCGAAACCCGCATTGATCTCCATCCTGGCGCGACCTGGTTGGCGGGCATGCGCCACGTCGGGGTAACCATCCAGAACATGGCGGGCGAGACGGATTATTCGACCGATGACACCGCTTGGGGAGGTGCTGCATCGATGCCAAGATCCAAGTGACGATAGGCGTCTGCCACAAAGGAAACGGTGCCCAGCCATAGGATGCGCGTGTGCGGGGTCGTGCCGCGAAGGGATCCGCGTAAGGCTTCATGGACGGAGGCGACGATAGCGTCCTGGGGTCGGATGGCCAGGTCCCCATATTCATACAACAGGTAGGGATTGGAGCAGGTGGTATAGACAATCGAGTCCGCGAAGGGCTCGACGGCCTGCTGGATTCCCTTGCGATCTTTGGACAGGGGCAGGGAGAGGACCACGCGATCGAAACGGCCACCGGCTTCGCGTAAGAGCGCTTGGGCTGAACGGTGGTGTATTGAGGCGTCCAGCAAGATATAGGGACTGGTGCAGAGGATTTGACCGCGACCGGGCCACACCAAGGAGGGGGCCAGGTCAACCACCGTTTCCGTATCGAGTCTTCCCGACAACAGATCTTCACTTACCGCCAAGGCCACGGCGAAGTTGTCGACGGTAGGACCAAGAGTAGGTAGATGGAGTGACGGGATGCGCCGTCCAGACGGCAAGACTACATCAAAGCGGGTGCCCGTCGTGTCGGCCACGCGGTCTTCTAACTGGATGGCTGAGGAGAGGTCGGTCATCGTGAGATCTTCAGGCCAGTTGGGGCGTTCCTGGCCAAGCACTTCCTCCAGCTCGGGACAGGAGGAACCCAGAAAGAGACGCTCGGTTTCGCAATGGACGATGCCAAGTTTGTGCCAGGCAATATCTTGCAGCGTGGGACCGAGCTCGCGTAGATGCTCGGGGAGCAGGTTGGTTAAAAGCGCATAGCGGTGACTAAGCTGGGCCACGTCGTCAAAGCGTGCCCCACGTCCCGTTTCAATGACGGAGATCGGAA
>JAKAAL010000162.1:0-1476 GCA_021802375.1 Bacillota bacterium
TCAACTGGACCTTGTTTCATGAGGAGAACATGCAGGCAAGGGCAGGCTAAAGACTTGAATGCGGATGGTCGGCGACATAGCGGGCATAGTGTGCTGCCGCTTCGGCACGACGCTGATACCCGAGTTTGCTTAAGATGCTGCTAACATAATGCTTAACGGTTTTCTCGCTGAGAAACACGATTTCACCAATTTCTCGGTTGGTCTTGCCTTCGGCAACTAGGCTGAGCACTTTGACTTCGCTTTCCGTCAATTCCTCGATGGCGTCAGTGGGAGGCTTTGACGCACGGATGCGTTGAAACAGCGTGGCCGTCACCTTGGGGCTGAATAGAGAACCGCCTTGGGCCACCGTGCGGATACCCTCGATGACGGTGTGGCCGCGGGCTTCTTTCAGCAGGTACCCTGAAGCTCCCGCCCGGATGGCATCCAAGACCATTTCGTCTTGCTCGAAGGAGGTTAACATAATGACCTGAAGGGCGGGGTCTTCGTCCTTAATCCGCTGGCACACCTCTACGCCATTGCCATCGGGAAGGCGCACATCTAAAACCACCACATCGGCGTGATGGGGGATATGGGCGATGGCCGATTCGGCCGTGCCGTAATCGCCGACGACCTCAAGGTCGGGTTGGTGATCAATGAGATTTTTTAGACCCAATCGGACCACTTCATGATCGTCCACGATGGCCACTCGGACGCTGGGTAGATCTTCCGAAATATCCATCACGTATCGCTCCTCTTGGGATGCGGCTCAAGATCCCATATCCATCTTAGGCTTTGGCAAGTGAAAATGAAGCACCGTTCCCTGACCCATAGCACTGGTGATATCCAGGGTGCCTTGCACTTGCTCCATGCGCCGGGCCATGTTGGCTAGACCAAAATGATGACGGGTGTCAGCGGCGTTGGGATCGAATCCATCCCCATCATCTTCGATCCAAAGATGGTGTTCCCAGTCGGTACTCTCCCATGTTACGACAGTTTTGGCAGCATGACCATGGCGGCGCGCGTTGGAAACCGCTTCTTGCACGGACATGACCAAGTCGTGAATCACTTCGGGATCGAGGGTAAGGTAGTGTGTGTCGCGAAAGTCCAAGACGACATCCTCTTGGCCTCCCGTGCGCTGCAGCATGTCGCGCAGAGCTACGAGCAAATCGACGGGTGACGGTCCAAGACTTTGGATGTACATGCGAATATCGGTCATGGTTAAACTGAGCGTCTCCGTAATGCGATTCAGTTCACGGCGAAGGTCCGGGTCGAGGGACTCGTGGGTGTCCAGAATCAATTCGAGCGACAAACTCACGCCGTAAAGCGTTTGCAACACGCCGTCGTGCAGCTCGCGTCCAATACGCTCGCGTTCCTGGACGGTGGCTAAGCTCTCTCGGTCCTGATACAGACGGGCATTCGAGATGACCACGGCGGCTTGACGGGCAAACAATTGGGCCATGGTCTCATCTTGGGCCGTAAAGCCCCCCGCCAGGTTGG
>JAKAAL010000162.1:1486-7863 GCA_021802375.1 Bacillota bacterium
ATCCCCCCGCTTTACCCGCTTTATTGGTTAAGTAGAGGTGGCCTACGATGGAACCTTGATACAGCAAAGGCAGGCCAAGGAACGAGGTCATGGCAGGATGGTTGGGGGGAAAGCCGGAAGAGGCAGGATGGGACGCCAAATTTTCTAGACGCAGGACCGTCTTCGTTCGGATTACTTCACCCAGAAGGCCTCGCCCGGTAGGCAAGGAACCGATATGGCGCCTTGCTTCTTCGGAAAGTCCGGAGGTAATGAACTCTCGGATTTTCGTGGGATCTTCTTCCGACAGCACGGCTAAAGCGGCGTACTGTGCACCAAATAGGGGTCGGGCCACCTCGACGATGCGTTGTAGGACCGCGCCTAAATCCGGCAAGGTCGCTACGACTCCAGTGGCGTCCCAAAGCCCTTGGAGCACATCGCGTTGTCGGCCTAACTCGGCGTTTACCGCTTCCAATTGGTTTTGCTGGTACTGGAGCCATCCGAACACCACAAAGGAGAAGACGCCCGTGAAGAAGACTAAAATCGCAGCCAAATAGGTCAGGTGTCTTGCGGAGGGACCCTGCTCTGGCCCCATAATGCGGGAATAGACCCACACCGTCAACAGCACTCCCACCATGGCTAACAAGGTAGCCAGGAGTCGATCGCGTCCATCCTTTAACAACCTGCGCAAGATGTTTGTCTCCTCCAAGTTCAGAAGCCTTCCCACTCCCAATGCATATTCTGCCCTTGGTTCGCGATCGAGTGGGGTCGGATGGCCACCACCAAGGGTTTTAACCGATAGCCGTCACTAAAGCTATTATATTGCTTATAGCTCCCCCCAGGAATGGAAGATCGCCTGTTCTGCGTTGATAGCGGGGACGCCGCATTGAGCTTTACGCAACGAGCGAATGGGCCCGCTTTATCGATTGCCGCAAACCAGAAGAGATGGAACTGGAGCCACAGGTGAACATTGGCGACCAGGGACTCTTGCCATAACAGGGACTTTTGGCCTCTCGACGAAAGCGCGGAACCACGCATATTCTACGGAAGACTCTACGAGATCAAATAGTGGATTTGGATCGAGCGTTTCAAGGAGCCATGTTGGCGACGTCCTGCCAGGCAGGGAATCTCGCCAAGGAAAAGTAGCTGTGTGATTCCAAGGACGGTAAATCGATGCCGCGATGGATCGGTTTGGGAAGCGCTTTATGGAAATGAGGCGGAGAAGTTCAGGCTGTGTCCGCGAAATGTTTACCCGGATCCTAAAGCGTTAGGTGCAACGTCGAAAGGTATCCCTCGAGCGCTATGGCTGGGCCAAGAGGCGGTGTTCCGCTAGTGGTTTCGATCGCAGGCTTTATTCCGTAGAAAACCTTTCCGTCCGTTGCATCTTCCCAGGAGGGGGTTGCCATGCAATGTGCGGGCTTAATTCCATTAGGCCTTGGGGACATGCCTCATCATTTTGCGGCTACCGTGTTTACCCGCGGGTGTCGGTTGCGTTGCGGATATTGTTATCATGCGGATCTGGTGCTTGGCTCTCCCTCTCCAAGCGATTGGAGCTGGTCTGATATTATGGCTACGTTGGAGAGCTGGCGAAACCTGCTTGATTGGATCTGCATAAGCGGCGGCGAACCCACCTTGCAACCGGATCTGATCGCGGCTTTGACGGATCTGCGGGGACTTGGATATCGTATCCAACTGGAAACCAGTGGCACGTGTCCCGCAGTAATCGCAAAAATTTTGGACAATCAAGCAACGGCCAAGAGACGGGTCGGTAAGTGATCCCGAATATTCACGGTCCGGCGCATGACGCCCCTCCTTTCTAGCATATGCCGAAAGCCTCCCCACTCAGGTAGCGCGTTCTACCATGTTTTGAAAAAAGGCTATTTGCAATCTGGGGTTGGATCGGCCGCCTGAGGTGAGTGGCCCTCATGCACATTCGGGCCGTTTAGCGATTTAGCCAAATAGTCTGATACAAGCCGGAGAAACCTTGATTTGCTGGGCGCACGCCGTATGATAGGAGAAGGAGGGACGCCGTATGCCAAAGACCGTGACTATTCCGGAACGCTTACCGATCTCCATCGACCCGGACGGGTTGACCGCCCTTTGTCATCGCTATGGGATTCGGGAGTTGGCACTCTTTGGGTCGGTTTTGCGCGACGATTTTACGTCCCAGAGCGACGTCGACGTGCTGTATGACATGGGACCCACATCTGCCATCCGTTCGCTCTTTGACGTGGGGCGTTTGGTGGGAGACCTCG
Organism: Bacillota bacterium; assembly: GCA_021802375.1. The sequence continues at coordinate 3,718 of JAKAAL010000162.1, forward strand.
AGGAGCTATTGGGACGTCGCGTCGATGTGGCCAACAAGCAGCGGCTCTATCCCGTATTGCGGGAGGAAATTCTTTCGACACGGCGCGTGATTTATGCCGAAACGTGATAACTTCAGCACGTTGACCCATATCGAGGAGGCTGTCCACCGGATCAAGCGCTGGACGGAAGCGATTTCACACGAAGAGTTCCTGGATGATGAACTCCGGCAAAGTGCCATCATGCGCCAACTTGAAATTATCGGCGAAGCGACGGGCCGGCTGACGGCGGAATTCCTCCAGGCCCATGCGGACGTCCTACCCTGGAACGTCATGAAGAGCATGCGCAACGTGCTCATTCATGGGTACGATGAGGTGGATATCGAGATTGTGTGGACGACGGCCGTCGAGGACATTCCTCAGATTCATGCCCCGCTCCAAAAGCTTCTATCCGAGGTCGCAGACGAACTGCGCGACGGTTAGTAACCATTGTCCACCGCCCGCATCGCTGTCTGGTTGGATCGCACTAGGGGGCGAGTGTCCTGGAGGAATTCCGCCCAGCAATCTCGAATTCTTTTTGGGCATTCCTGGTTTTATGGGAAACGGCTGAGAAATAGGAGCGCTGCGATCTGAATCGGATCCGTCTTATGACCACCGCATATCTACGTCACGGTGACCGCATGTTGTTGATGCAACGATCCGCGGAGCGACAGTTCCTCCCCAGTATATGGTCCGGGGTTGGCGGGCATGTCGAACATCATGAATTCGCTGACCTTCAGGCCGCGTGTCGGCGCGAGATTGGCGAAGAAACCGGGTTAGGAGACGACGACATTGAGGGCCTGACGTTACGATACGTGCTATTACGGCAGAGACGGGATGAACTGCGGCAGCAGTTTATTTATTTTGGCACCGCCGTGACCCGAGAAGTTTGCACGACCGAGGAAGGCGTGCTCAAGTGGGTGCCGTTTCAGGAGGTCTTGAGCCAGGCGATGACGGTGAGCAACCGGTTGATGTTAGCCCATTACTTCACCGAGGGACCCCAAGCTACGGTGATGGTTGGCGTCCTCTCGAGAGAATCGTCTCCGCGGATCCGATGGGCCCCGGTGTCGGACTGGGAAGCATAATGGAGGTAAGACCCCATGGAAACATTTTCTCACGCGCCGGAGGGCTATGAATGTCCCTTTTGTCAGGTGGCCGCCGGCGTCGACCGACCCGGTCGGGGCACGAAGCAACGCGATATTATCTATCGCAACGACCATGTGACCGCGTTCCTTGCGACGAAGTGGTGGCCCAACAACCAAGGACATGTACTCGTGGTGCCGAATGTGCACTTTGAAAACATCTTCGACCTCCCCGTGGATTACGCGGCAGAAATTCATCGCGGAGCCCAACTCGTGGCGCGGGCGATGAAACACACGTATCGTTGCCACGGGATTTCGACTCGGCAACATAATGAGCCGGCGGGTGATCAAGATGTCTGGCACTATCACCTGCACGTCTATACGCGATATGCCGATGACCAGCTCTACCTCACGGTCGGAGCGCCGACTGAACCGGTGGAGCGCGAACCCTACGCAGACCGCCTCAGGGACTGGATGCACACCAACCTCACCGCGCAGGAACCCCTGGCAAGGCGCTACCATACCGGCATGGGTCCGAGGTGAAAATAATGAAAAAGTACATCGAATTTGGTATCGGGAACACCTGGTGTGTGCGCACGGAGATCGAGGACGATGACGGTGGCGAAACAGAGCATCGGGGTATCGAACATTTCAGTACGGTTGAAGGCGTGTACGTGCGTCTTTGGCTGGGTCAAACGGTCATCGTCGTGAGCACCAATGAGGGTATCAAGAAGATGCGAAAAGACCGGCGGGCCTTCAAACTCTTATTAGGGTTTGCGGGGGTATGAAGCATGCCGTAGTCCCTGTCCTTGGCGGTGCCACTAACTGCGGTGGTGTTTAGCGCTGCGGCGCTCTCGGGGGAGAAGCTGCATGAGTCCGATTCGGCTGTTCGCGCCTCGTTTATAGCGCCAGTAGCCACACCTTCAGCCCCGGGCTGCTATGATAAACACGAGAGCCCCCAGCCATGAGGAGGTGTGTCTTGAAGGTTTGACTCACAGCCCATCGTGAAAATTGGGCTCGCATGTTCGAGGAGGAAGCCGCGGTGCTTCGATGGATTTTCGGTGAAAACGTCGTGACGTTCGAGCATTTTGGCAGCGCGGCCGTACCGGGTTTACCGGCCAAGCCCGTGATCGACATGATGTGCATCGTTCAAAGCATTGAGCAAATCGATGCGTGTAATGGGGAATGGCGGCGCTCGGATATGACGTGGCAAGCGAATGGGGTATTCCCGGCAGACGCCTGTTTCGGTCGGGCGGAGACCATCGGACCCATCATATCCATGTGTATGGAGTCGGGAGTCTGCAGATCTCCCGGCATTTGGTCGTCCGAGACTACCTGAGAGCGCATCCCGAGGAAGTGGAGCGATACGGCCAATTAAAAGAGACTCTGGCTCAACGGTGGGATGATGCGCGGGACTACAGTCTCGCCAAAAAACTGTTTGTGCAGGCTCTGGAACAACGAGCCCCGCGATGGGACCAGGAGACACGTGCGCACAATGCTACAGCACACGCCAATGAGTAATGCGCTGAACCATCTGGTTTCGGGGGCGGGGTCGCCTCCTTGGTGGCCCAGATCGAGAATGGGGGGCTGTGGAATGTTGGCGATTTGGTGCCGGTGTGTCCCCATGTCGCGCATTGCAGGGGAGTCGAGGGACAAGCAAATCGACGCCCGAATGGGCATCGGCCGTTCCCCGGGCCAAGGACCCTTCGAGGTAAATCGCGCGGACGCCGGCCTGCTGAGCCAAAAAAATAGGCTGAATCGCCCGCGGCGAGGTACGGGGTGTCCAAACGGAGATGGCCCATAGCCGGTTTAGCCTTCCTCGGATACGGGTCCAGAAAATCGAGGGACATTGGGTATGGGCACATCTTATACTTTTCCGCCTTCTATACTAGGCGCTGACCACAATTGACGGTTTGAGCCCGATTTGTAACGCACGACGGGGTTTATGGTATAGCTGGGCCGATGGACCGCTCTTGAATTTCGCTCAAGAAGGGGAATACGAGGGTGATGCGTTCGACACGAAAGCGAAAAACTCCAAACTATCTACGGATCCTTTGAGGTCAACAATTGCAGCAGATCGCGGACGGCTTGTCCTCGTTGTGCAGGATGGCGCATTGGTGCCTCGGGGTGAATTTCATATCGATTTTGACGGCCATCTCGAAATCGGGTAATGTAACCACTCTCTTCGAGGTCATTGAGAATACGCTGAACGGCTCGTTCCGTAATGCCGACCACCTCGGCAATTTGCCGGGCAGTCATACGACCATCGTGGCCCGCCAGGCAAAGGAGAACCTGAGAGTGATTCGTGAGGAACGTCCATCTTGCCATGCGCCATCTCCTCCACTCGTTAATACGACACGCATTTCATGATAAAGCAATTTGGGGTTCGGTGCACCAAAATCATTGATGTTATTCCATTGTGACGAAGGCAAACGGAACACAGTTCCTCCGTCGTCCCGTTCAACCTCTCCAGAACGGCCACTCTTAATCGCCCGATTAAGGCAGGGGACCGATGGTGCTAGACTTGATATCGGCCTCTGTTTGGTAAAGACGGTCCCTCGCCTGGATGCAAGAATTTTCATGGCACTTGGGCACAGGGTTATTAGACGTGTCCTCATATCCCTACTAGTGCGGATCTACATCTACCCTATGTTTTTCGCGGACCTATGGCGATTGGCCTACGGCCAACCCCACGCTCCGATCGTTTTTGGCATGTGGGTCATGCTTCGTGCTCGTCTGCGACGGTGGACTATAGGATAAGGAGTTTGTTTTGGAAGACTTGAAAACCTGTTGACATACGACTAATTTGTCGTGATAATTAAATGGTGATACCAATATACTGTAATTAACTTCGGTAGTTGTGCTGAGCTGTCTCGAATCAAAACGTGACAGGCGAGAGGTGCACAGATTGCAATCACATCAGAGGGGTTGACTCTGAGATATGCCACGATAGGAAGCCGACGAGCGTAATCCGGTTGCACATCGGCTAGATGGTGGCCATTCGCGCGAGAGTCGTCACGTTTTCATGCTGGCCGCGCTATTGCAAGGA
>JAKAAL010000163.1 GCA_021802375.1 Bacillota bacterium
GGACAGACGTGTTAAACGGTTATGGGGCGTTTTTCTTTTTTGCGGATCAGTGTGGGCTTACAAATCTCATCATCTTTTGTCAGGAGGCTATGCCAATGTTTTCACCCGAGATCCTACTGCCCGGACCTACACCGATCCCTGAAGCGGTCCAAAAAGCTATGCTCACATCAATGTCTGACCATCGAGGCGCTTTGTTTGCGCCAGTGGTAGAACGGGTTCAGCGACGTCTTGCCGAGATGCTGCAGTTAGAAGAGGAAGGCGCCGTGGCCGTCATCCCTGCTAGCGGCACGGGCGCCTTAGAGGCAGCGGTGCAAAACTTTTTTGCCCCAGGCGAGCGCAATTTATCCGTATCCACCGGAGCCTTTGGTGATCGCTTTGCCAAAATTGCCGAGCGCCATGGGTTACTGGTAGATAGTCTTTCATTCCCTTGGGGACAACCGTTTTCCCCTTGTGACGTGATGGATCAGCTCCAGAACAATTTCTATGCCGGAATATTAGTGACCCACAACGAGACATCGACCGGCGTATTAAATCCTGTTAAGGAATTGGCTCAGCTGCTGAGCGCAATTCCACCCGAGACCCGTCCGCTCTATATCGTAGACAGCATTAGCGGAGTTCCCTCGGTACCGATGCTAATGAAAGATTGGGGTGTCGATGTGGTGTTAGCAGCCAGCCAAAAGGGTTTCATGTGCCCCCCGGGACTAGCCATTGTCGCAGTAGGAGGCAACGCCCGGAAACTTTCCCAAAAGGTATCCGGTCGCGGCTATTACTTTGACCTAACGCCATATTTTCATGGTCAGCTTCCATATACTCCGTCCGTCTCGCTGTGGTATGGACTGGACGCGGCTCTCGCGTTGTTAGCGGAAGAAGGCATTGACGCACGGTATGCGCGCCACCGCACCATGGCGCAAATGGCGGCCGCGTTTGCCTCAGCAGTCGGTTGGACCCCCATTGTCGCATCCGAGTACGCATCGCCAACGGTCACCGCAATCCGCCTGGAACCGAAACAAACTCCTGAAAAATTGCGGCAACAGGTGTTCCAGGCGGGTTTGCAAATTGCAGGCGGAATGGGCCCTTGGCACCAAGATACCATACGCATCGGACACGTCGGAGCGGTATCTCCCGCCATGTTATATAGCGGCCTCGGTATCATAGCGCACTTTGCAGCACACGCCGAATCCGGATTGAATGCTGCATGGGAAGTCTGGCACAACCGCATCACATTTGAGGAGGCCTAACCATGAACCCCAAACCAAAAATTCTCGTCACCGAAGCCTTAGGTCCCCAAGGATTAGCCTACTTGCAGCAATATGCGGACGTTGATGCCCATTATCTCCTGGACCCGGCGTTACTTCCCCAACTCATGGACTCCTATGACGCCGTCATCATTCGCAGTGCCCATCGTTTGACCCGGGAACTATTAACCGGACATCCCCGGTTGCGCGTCGTCGCACGGGCCGGTGCCGGGGTTGACAATGTGGATTTAACAGCTGCAACCGAACTGGGCCTTGCAGTCATTAACGCCCCAGGCGCCAACGCCATTGCTGCCGCAGAGCACACCTTTGGCCTGCTGCTTAGTGTATTGCGCAATATCCAAAAAGGTGACCGCCATGTTCGCGAAGGCGGTTGGGACCGCCAAGCTTTCCTCGGGCGTGAACTCTATAGCAAGTCCATTGGAATCATTGGTTTAGGGCGCGTAGGACGTGAAGTGTCCCGTATTGCTAAGGGATTTGGCATGTCGGTTATCGCCTATGACCCTTATATTAGTGATGACATTTTCAGGACTCATGGGGTGATCCGGGTACAGACACTGGAAGAATTGTTGCCGCAAAGCGAAGTATTAACCATTCATACCCCTAAAACAGGTCCAAGACTCGGGTATCAACAGCTGGCGACACTCCCCCAAGGAGCAGTGGTGATTAACGCGGCACGGGGTGGTTTGATTGACGAAGACGCGCTGAACTTGTTGCTAGAGCAAAATCATCTATATGGTGTAGGTATGGATGTATTCAGTAAGGAGCCACCCCCATCGGAATTTAAACTATTTAACCATCCAAACGTGGTGCTGACCCCACACCTAGGTGGTTCCACCCATGAGGCGCTGGCGGAAGTAGGAGTGATGACTGCCCGCGGTGTCATCGAAGCCCTAAACGGGAACACGCCCCCCAACGTGGTCAACGTACCGATCCCGCCCTTGGAAAACGCGGAGTTTCAAGCACTAGACAAAGCGGCAGGGGTCGTGGGCTTGATATTTTCGCGTGCCGTGACTCCCGCGCCGGGCAGCCTGATTTTAACACTTTCGGGACAAATTCCCTCCAGTGCTTCCTTGTGGCTTCGCCAGAGAGTATTGGCAGCCGTATTAAGTGAACGGGTGGATGATCGCGTCAACACCGTAAATGCCTTGTTGAAAGCCGAAGCGCAGGGCCTTCATCTTCTCATCGAAGAAAAGTTCAATGCCAACCAACCAGCACAAATGGGCCTGCGCTGGGAAGGCGACCCAGACTCGACCACTGAGGTGTGGCTAACCAATCACTTACCCCATTTGAAAAAAGTTCGGGGCATCCCGTTAGATCTTCCCTGGCCTGACCAAGCACTAATGACTTGGCATCATGACGCTCCCGGGGTAGTTGGAAAAGTCGGCACTTTGGTAGGAGAGCACGGCATTAACATTGCCAATCTTCATTTGGGCCGTCGAGTTCAGGGACAAGATGCGCTTATGGTGCTGACATTGGACTCGGAAGTGCCCGCAGCGCTTAAACAGGAGCTCGAAGATATTGCCGATATTCGCCAAGTGTTTGTTTTCCCCTAACGGTTAGAGCCTCGAGACAAAGGAATTGCCTTTTAGCCAAAATCGCCATTCAAAATCCGCGGCCTCTCCTGCATATTGCACGTTAATCCGAGGTCCCCGTGCCACTAGCGACCGAGGCACGGGGCTTTGGCCTATGAATAGCGATAACGGCGAGTTGAAAAGGGACCAGCCATACTGCTCAAGAGTGATCCCCATCGCTTGAGCCAATTTGGCGGGACCATTGGTTAGCCGTTTCACTTCAGATATCCGGGGAGGAGTCGACAGAGTCTGGCGTCGGCGATCCGCCATCAATTCGATACCCTCCAGGGGCTCCAAGGCCCTTAGCAAAATCGCCTCGCCAACGCCATTGGCTGCGGCAACCACATTAAGACAGTAGTGCATTCCATAAATAAAATATACGTACGCATATCCCGGCGGACCAAACATGACTCGAGTGCGCGAGGTCGGAATTCCCCGAAAGCTGTGAGCCGCACGATCCAAAACCCCGCGGTACATCTCGACTTCCACAATGCGTCCTGCGGTCAGCCCGTTTGGAGAATCATGGACCAGCACGGTGCCAAGCAAGGCATATGCCAGCGCCTCTGTTTTCTGATTAAAAAATGACTGCGGAAGCTCTTCTCCCCACTTCACTAGCGTTCCCTCCGGGATCCTCACATTAGCGCCATGATACAATAAAGACGATAGAAACGATAAGGGGCATGGCGATGCAAAAAACCGGGAGCGCTACCTCGCCTCTTCATGGAGGACATTGTCCGCCATGGCTGTTTTCTCGAATGAAAGAACTCAGCGTGGTCATTGTCGAAGCCATGCTGATTGAACATGATACCGAGGACATCTTACGTCGGTTTAGCGATCCCGTGTGGTTTCAGGCATTTGGATCTGTTCTCGGATTTGACTGGCATTCTTCAGGGCTGACCACCGTAGTATTGGGCGCCTTAAAAGAAGGCTTAGCTCCCCGCGAGCAGGAGTTGGGGCTCTATATCGCTGGAGGTAAAGGACGTGCCTCTCGCTCTACACCCCAAGAAATTGACGAAAAGGGGTCTCGCTTCGGTTTGCCTGCTGATACGGCATCATTGACCTACGCCAGCAAGATGGCGGCAAAAGTGGATAGCGCCCTCGTTCAAGATGGCTATCAGTTATATCACCATGTAATGCTTTTTGATAGGCAAGGACACTGGACCATCGTGCAACAGGGTATGAATGACACCAATGCCATGGCGCGCCGCTACCATTGGCGTGACCACATTTCTGATGCTTTTACCAAAAGTCCTCATACCGGGATAGCTGGCCAAGCCGGGACTCCAGTGTTCGATCTCACCAGTGCCCCCAATTGGGGATTTCATGACATCAGCTTGGAATTACTGGCCCAACCTGAGGAGCTACTGCGACAACTTTCGCATATCGAAGAGCATCCAGAAGGTTATCGGAGCTTAATTTTGCCTCGGTCTCATCCAATTCCCTCATCGCGGCGGTTGGATGCAATCCTGCACAAGGCATACGCTATGGAACCTGCCGATTATGAAACACTGGTCGGATTGCCGGGGGTGGGCGCCAGTACCATACGAGCTTTAGCCATGGTGGCCGAAGTGGTCTATGGCGCCCACCCCACCTTTGTCGACCCAGTTCGGTACAGTTTTGCACATGGGGGCAAAGATGGCTATCCATTCCCTGTCAACCGTAGGGATTACGACATCTCCACCGCCACCTTGAAACACGCCATTGAGCGGGCGCATATGCAAGAGAAGGAGAAATTGGCGGCACTCAAAAGATTGTCTGATCGCAATCCAAATAACCTGGAAAATCTCTAATTTAATCGATACCACCCAAACTTATTGTCTTGGGTATATGCACGACTCATCTGCCGAAGATCTGAGTCAAGGAAGGAATCCCATGCAATCTCCAAAGCTCGGACATTCCCAAACAGTTGGTCAGGATTAGTAGCCCCCACAATGGCACTAGATACCGAAGATTGCTGAAGCAGCCAGGCAATGGACAATGCCGCAGGATCCAGATGACGATCTCGCGCAAACTCGGCAAACCGATCCGCGAAATTCTGACGGGATTCGTCAACCATGGTACGAAATCTGGGCACTTTGTCCATCCGTGATCCCTGTGGCACCGTACCGCCCCGATATTTCCCCGTTAACAACCCGCCAGCCAATGGATAATATGCCACCAAACCCACCCCTTGATGGCGGCACAGCGGCAACAGTTCGATTTCCGGCCAGCGATCAACCAACGAGTAGGACGATTGTACTCCGGCAAATCTCGGCCAACCATAGCGATCACTTAACCCAAGGGCCACCGCCAATTCCCAGGGCCAATAATTAGATGCGGCTACATATCGCACTTTTCCGGACCGAACTAAATCATCCAGGGTCGACAACGTCTCCTCCAGAGGCGTTTCCGGATCAAAGGTATGCACATAGAATAAATCAATATAGTCGGTGTCCAGGCTTTTCAAACTACGTTCCGCCTGTGCCAGCAAATGACGGCGTGAAGCCCCACGGTCATAAAGTCCCGGTCCTACCGGAAGCCCTGCCTTAGTCGCTACCACCGCTTCACTTCGCCTACCCCGCAGGGCCTCTCCAATAATTTTTTCCGATTGTCCACCACTATAGACGTTTGCCGTGTCAACAAAATTGATCCCCAGCTCCAATGCCGCATGGATGATATTAATCGAGGTGGGTCTATCAGCCCGGCTACCGAAAGCGTTGGCTCCCAATCCGATAGCAGAGACTTTGAGCCCGCTTTTCCCTAGCAGTCGATATTGCATCGCCATTTGTAACTTCCTCCCAGTGTTAAGCATTAATAGACTTGTGAATACGTCCTCAAATCATAACACGCAATTTCCCTCAACTCTCACCTCTTCCCGGAGCTGCAAGAGCTGCGATGGATAAAAGATTATACACGTGAACTTTTTGGTCTTTTCCTATTCGGATCTAAGCAGTCTGTACGTTTTAGCCCCCCCGTTATAGCGCCCTACTCCACCCGGAATCGATTGCGCATGTCAACGTGTTTTTTGGATATCGCGGCACGAATCGCGGGGTTCGGCTTTAGTTTCATCTAAGGCGGGGATTTGGCCGGTTTTGCCACGGTTAAACTCGTTGCTTAGCCATTCCCGGACCTGCGTCGGACTCTGCCGAACGCCCGACAACGCCTTCAATGGTCACAGAGCTACAACGTCCATGAATTTCCTCAATTGTTGTTCGCGAGAGGCATAACTTCGGATGCCGTTAGACCATATTCCCCAAGTAGATGGTCAACGATGCGTTCAGCGGCATGCCCGTCGCCATAAGGGCTCCCTCGAGCATAACGAACGTGCCCATTGAGGGTTTCCATCGCAACGTCTATAATACGGTCACGGTTGTGCCCCACTAAATAACCGTAACCTCCAGAAACTACCTCGGGTCGCTCAGTTTCCTCCCGAGCTATCAACAAGGGAATTCCTAAAATTGGGGCTTCTTCTTGAATGCCACCCGAATCGCTAATCACGAGGTCTGCCGTGTTCAAAAATCCGATCCAACTTTCATATTCCATGGGCTCGATGATTTCCACCTGACCATGGGATAAAAATTCGTGGGCAGCCTGCACAACCACAGGATTGGGATGTAATGGCAGGAATAATTCAATATCTGGATATTGAGCTAAGGTGCTCAAGGCGGTAAAAATTTGCGGTAGATAGGGATGATTCTCTCTGCGATGAATTGTGGCTACAATCCGACGTTGTTTTCGTTGTTTAGGCCAAGCATTACTGTCATGGGGGGCATGAACAATCGTGGTTAAGGCATCGACTATAGGGTTTCCAGTAACATAAATTTTGCCTGGTACTCGTTCACTGGCAAGATTTGCTGCTGCATGATCTGAGGGTGCAAAGTTCCAGTGACTGAACGTGGCGATGATCCGTCGAAAGGTTTCCTCTGGGAAAGGGGTTTCCCGTAAATACGTACGCAGTCCAGCCTCCACATGGCCCACCGGAATTCCGCAATGAAAAGCTGACAACGCCGTTGCCACCGCCGTTGCTGTATCTCCTTGAACGATCACCGCATCAGGGTGTTCTATCTCGAATACTTGTGTCATGGTTTCGAGTAAATGGGTCTCCAGTTCAATTAAAGTTTGGCCAGCTACCATAAGATTCAGTTGGTAAGACGTAGTTATTCCAAATCGTTCCATAATCGAAGGCATCAAATCCGTATGTTGGCCTGTATTAACCCCCAGATACGAGATCGTTGGGATAGTGCTCAGGATCTTAGCTACCGGTGCCAATTTAATAGCTTCAGGCCTCGTTCCAAATACCAACGCAACTTTCGGCATCATGGCGTATCCTCGACCTCCTGTTGAGTCCGCAATATCGCGCGAAAGCAGCGGAGATGGCCATCAGGGGACGTTAAGCCCCCGGAGCGGATGGAAAAATCCACCGGCCCCGCAAATTTCAATCCGGCAACCCTAATTGCATATTGAAAAAACGCCATATTTACCGCCGGATAGTCAAACGTAAGAACCATTAGACCTTGGGATTTCATTACACGCCTGAATTCCGTCAGGGCCCGCAACTGCTCTTCCTGAGGAAGATGTTCAAGAACGGATAGGCAAAAAACTCGATCCATTACCCGAGACCCGTAGGGCAGTTCCAAAATCGACGCAAGATCACAACGAAGGCGAGAGCGATCTACTATTTGCAGAACTTGGAATGCGTCATTACCTAAGTCTTCTTTTATCTCTTGTTGCATAGCACACCAGTCTCTGATGCGAGGATCTATGTCGCAAGCGTACGTAAGGCGGCAATGACTAGCTAGCCAAAACTTAAAGGGATGGGATATACCTGAGCCAGCGTCCAAGACATCCAGCGAGCTGCCGGCGAAATTTTCTGCCCATTGATATTCATACGGGCGACTCCACCACATGGATGGCAGAGGCACTATTACGGTCTCGGTTTTCGCATCCGAAGTAAGAACAAATCGACTGACCCACTGCTCTTCCATATGACTACCTCCCAACCCCCGACGGAAATCCGTAAACTCTTTCCAATTTTGTCAATGTCA
>JAKAAL010000164.1 GCA_021802375.1 Bacillota bacterium
AGCGAGGCCCTACGGAAACCGACCGCCAGGGCCATCGGGAAACCGCGCTCAGGGCGGTAGCTACCAAAATCGCCCGCCGGCCAGGTCAGGCTCCCCGAATGAACGGTCGGGGGGATCTCCCTATCGTTCGTCCACGCCGGGAGGGGCGCGTCCAGGATATCAAAACCGCGACAGTCGGCCGACAGGTGGACCTTCTAGCCAGAGAAGTCCACGACCCGCCGGGGGTTCTCCGAGTCAAAATGCTCGACCGGGATATCCCAATCGCGCGCCGTCGCCCTCACCGACGCGTCCGGCGCGACCGACGTCTCCCGTGTCCCAGGCACCACCACCCGGGCGTGGTGGGAAAGAGGTCAACCGTCGGGCTAGTGGAAATCCTAGAGACCGGTCCAAAACCAATCGACCGCCGGAGCGCGGAGGGCGCGATTGGGATGAGTCCCAGTTTGGTAATAGGCGAAAGTCCAAACACCGTGCAAGCGCGGGCCGGCAAGAGACGAGCATGCCACCCGTACAGCGTCGGGTGGTCATCAGCGGATCGATTATGGTGAAGGAGTTAGCGGATCAACTGGGTGTGAAGAGCAACGACCTGATTAAACGGTTGATTGGCCTGGGCGTGATGGCCACGGTGAATCATGAAATCGACCGCGAGACGGCCGTGATTGTGGCGACGGAGTTCGGCGCCGAAGTGCAAGAGCGCGCGAGTGTGCAAGAGCGTGAAGAGATTTTTATTCAGGGAGCGGAGGACCAGGAAGGATCGCTGCGCGAGCGGCCTCCGGTCGTTACCGTCATGGGACATGTAGACCATGGCAAGACCTCGCTCTTAGACCGAATTCGCTCGAGCCGGGTGACCCAGAGCGAAGCCGGGGGCATCACCCAGCACATCGGCGCCTCAGTCATCTCGTGGAATGGGCATCGTATTGTGTTTCTTGATACTCCCGGTCACGAGGCATTTACCGCTATGCGTGCGCGAGGGGCCCAGGTCACCGACTTGGCGGTGCTGGTGGTGGCGGCCGACGACGGCGTCATGCCCCAGACCGTGGAAGCCATCAACCACGCTAAAGCGGCATCGGTTCCCCTGGTGGTCGCCGTGAACAAGATTGACGTGGAAGGAGCCCAACCGGACCGGGTGAAGACGGAACTGACTCAACACGGGGTGGTATCTGACGAATGGGGCGGAGACACCATGGTGGTGCCGGTCTCGGCGCGTACGGGGGAAGGCATCGACCAATTGTTGGAGTCGATTATTCTACAAGCTCAGCTCTTAGAGTTGCAGGCCAATCCTGAGCGCGCCGCCCAAGGTGTGGTCATTGAAGCCAAGCTCGACAAGGGCCGAGGCCCTGTAGCGACCGTTTTGGTCAAACGGGGAACACTCAGGGTGGGTGACATCTTCTTAGCGGGTACCGTGTTCGGCCGTGTGCGGGCCTTGCTCAACGATCAAGGAGAGCGTGTGTTGGAAGCGGGCCCATCGATTCCGGTGGAGGTGCTGGGCTTCAACGAACTGCCCGACGCAGGTGATGACTTCGTTATTTTAAGTGACGAACGAAGAGCCAAGGCGATTGCCGATGCCCGTGCCGAGCGGACTCGACACGCTTCGGACCAAGGTCCGCGGGGAGTCTCTCTGGATGAATGTTCTCAGCGGCTGAAAGATGAAGAGATGCGCGATCTAAACTTGGTCATCAAGGCAGACGTGCACGGCTCTGCCGAAGCGCTGTCGCAGTCGTTAAGCAAGTTGTCGCACGACGAGGCGCGGGTTCGGGTATTACACACCGGGGTAGGCTCGATTACCGAAACCGACGTCATGTTGGCGCAAGCCTCCGGCGCGATTATCATTGGCTTTGGCGTCGGATTTGAGTCCAAGGCACGTCAGGTGGCCGAGCGCGAACATGTTGACGTTCGGACCTATCGGGTGATCTACGAGATTATCGAAGATGTAGAACGGGCCTTGAAAGGCATGCTTTCGCCGAAGTTCCAAGAATTGATTTTGGGTAGGGCGGAGGTGCGCGAAGTCTTCAAAGTCCCTCGTGTCGGTGCAGTGGGAGGGTGCTATGTGGTGGATGGCAAGGTCCTCAGGTCAGCTCAAGTGCGCTTGTTGCGTGATGGGGTGGTCATTCACGAGGGGCCGATTGCCTCGTTGAAGCGTTTTAAGGATGATGTTCGCGAAGTGGCTTCAGGCTTTGAATGCGGCATTGGACTGGATAAGTACAACGATATTAAGGTCGGCGACATTATGGAGGTCTTTACCGAAGAAGAGGTAAAAGCCAGTTAGGTGGGTGAGCGCGATGCAACCAACTCGTGCCGAACGAGTGGCGGAAATGATGCAGCGTGAGCTGGGCATGATGATTCAGACGGAACTCAAGGACCCAAGAATTGGCTTTGCCTCGATCACGCGAGTCGAAGTGAGCCGTGACCTAAGTGCCGCTAAAGTGTTCGTGAGTGTCTTGGGTCCCGATGAAAGCGCGCATGAAACGATGGCAGGTTTGACGCACGCCGGGGGGTTTCTGCGCGGAGAGGTGGGGCGACGACTAAAATTACGCCACGCCCCGGAACTTGATTTTCGGTTGGACCAGTCCATCGAGAAAAGTATGGCACTGCAGCGCTTGATGCATCATCTTCACGATGAAGAACACCGTGAGTGAGGGAGAGCCCAAAGGCTGGCTCAACGTGTATAAGCCAGTCGGGATGACGTCGTTTGAGGCTGTGCGTAGGGTGCAAAGGGTTTTGAACACCCGCCGTGTCGGGCACGCGGGAACCCTGGATCCGGATGCGTGTGGCGTCTTGCCGATGGCCGTGGGGTCGGCGACTCGACTGCTGCAGTGGTGTGAGGACGTGCCCAAGCGCTATCGTGGATGGGTGGTGCTGGGCACCATGACCACCACAGGCGATGGGGCGGGCTTGGTCTCGGGTCAGTCCGGCCCGCCCTTTCCCAGCGCCACGGACGTAGAGCAAGGCTTAAACTATCTAGTCGGGCAGGTGCTCCAGGTACCTCCTCAGGTTTCTGCTCTAAAGCGTCAGGGCAGGGCGCTCCATGAATGGGTGCGCGAAGGCCACTCAGTATGGCCCGCACCTAGGCTGGTGAACGTTCAGGATATCCGTCTAATTTCCGGCACGGGTAGACGCTGGCAGATTGAGGCGGAGGTGGGCAAGGGCACGTATATTCGAGCCCTGGTGCGGGACTTAGGCGGGCTCGTCGGCCACGCAGCCCATCTCGAAGCTCTCGAGCGGCGACAAGTGGGCGTCTATGCTGCCGAAGAGGCCGTTTGCATGGATCATTTGGAACGGGAGTGGCGAAAGGCTCTGAAACCTCCCGCCTTCGGGCTTGCGATTAAGACGGTGTCCGTCTCGGACACGCGAAAAAAGGTCCTGGTGCACGGGCGGCCCATTGAGCAGTGGCCCGAGCTAACCGGTTTTAACGGAGAGGTTGCTTTGGTGGATGACCGTGATGACGTGCTTGCGGTGGTCGTCGGCCCGCCCTGGCGTTATCTCAAGGTGTTATTAAGGACGATCGGGGATGAAAGCGATAGAACCAGGTAATCGAGCGAACCAGCGCGGATCGGTCGTGACCATCGGCAACTTTGATGGGGTGCACCGAGGTCACCAACAACTCATCGCCCTGGCTGCGAGCCACGCCCAGGCTAGGCATGGCGAGCTTATCGTCTTGACCTTTGATCCCCATCCACGGACAATACTGCATCCGGAGCAGGCCTCATCCTTTTTGATCACGACCACGGCGGAAAAGACGCAACTGTTGCGTAGCTTCGGGGCAGATCGAGTGGAAGTCTTGCCCTTTACTCCTGAGTTTTCTTCGTTATCGGCCAGGGGTTTCTTAGAGCAGGAGCTGGTCGGGCGCCTGCATGCCGAGACCGTGGTGGTCGGGAGGAATTTCTCCTTTGGGCGGGGGGGTGAAGGCGACGTCGCGTTTCTCCGCCAGTTTGGCGCCCAAAATGATATTGCGGTGATCGTGGCCGATGGCTTTTACGATGATCATGGCATGCCTATTTCGAGTAGCAGGATTCGCGCGAGCGTTGTCGGTGGCGATCTGCTGGAAGCCGAACGCCTTCTGGGTCGTCCCTTTGGAGTCCAGGGACGCGTGATTTCGGGGGCGGGCCGCGGACGGCAGATGGGCGTTCCCACGGCCAACCTGGCGATTGGCGGTGATCATCTCATGCCGCCGCTTGGCGTCTACGCGGGATTTGTGGGCGTAGGGCCTAAGACCACTTTTCCGGCCGTGGCTAGTTGGGGTATTCGACCGACCTTCGCAGACTTAAACGAGCCCCTGTTGGAGGTCCATGTCATCGATGTGGAGATCGAATTAGCGGGGAGGGCGATCACGTTTTCGTTCACCGCGCGGATTCGCCCTGAATTGCGCTTCGCCAACGTCGATGAGTTGATGCAGCAAATGACCAAGGACATCGACTTGGCGCGGGCCTGGTATAGGAAGCGTCTTGCACTCAAGGGCGACGCTTCTAGCAAGAACGTTAACAAGGATGTTAAATAGTGGCTTTCGCAGATTGCCTTTAAGAGCAGGAATCGGGTAATTGCCCCTGGAATAAGGCATGTGCTACAATAATGGCTGTTTGGATTGGGGGCGGGGTATGGAGGTCACCGATTGGCGCGATGTGGTGGGAAGAATCTCAACCATCTGCGTGACGGGCCAATTTAAACGGCTTCAGCGAGAACTGGAAGACTTGTACCGCCGGGGTGGACTGGCTAAACCAGCGGTTCAAGCCTACCAGGACGCGTTGTTGGCGCTTTTGGCAGACGAGGACGCTGGTCCTCAGCTAATCGTCCATTAAAACAAGGCAAGCAGGCATGAAGCGAAAGGAGGTTAGGACATGGCCTTATCGGAGGTAAAGAAGCAGACCGTCATCGCGGCCCATCGCGTGCATGAGACGGATACCGGGTCGCCGGAGGTGCAAATTGCTCTGTTGACCGAGCGGATTTTAGAACTCACGGAGCACCTAAAGATCCATAAGAAGGACCATCACTCGCGCCGTGGGCTGTTGCAAATGGTCGGACAGCGGCGGGCGTTTTTGAACTATCTTCGCTCCAAAGATTTATCGCGTTACCATCGGATTGTTGCAGAGCTGGGATTGCGACGGTAGAGCGGGCTAGCCCGCTCTTTTCCGTATCAACGGGTCCCCATTGGTTATACTAAGTAAGTAAAAATGTGGGAGGATATATATGGTACACACCACCGAACTAATGGTCGGCGGACGTACGATGCAGTTGGAGACGGGGCGTATGGCGAGACAAGCCAACGGCGCGGTACTAGTGCGTTATGGCGACACGGCAGTCTTGGTGACTGCGACCGCCTCACACGGTCCCCGTGAAGGCATCGACTTCTTTCCCCTGACGGTTGACGTCGAAGAGCGGCTATATGCCGTTGGCAAGATTCCAGGAGGGTTCATTAAACGAGAGGGTCGACCCAGCGAACGCTCCATTCTTACGGCGCGATTAACCGACAGGCCGATTCGCCCCCTATTTCCCGAGGGGTTTCGCAATGACGTGCATATTGTCTCTTCCGTGCTCTCTGTGGATTACGATCACTCCCCCGAAATTTGCACCATGATTGGTGCTTCGGCCGCCCTATCCCTCTCGGATATCCCTTTTGAAGGCCCCATCGGTGCCGTGGAGGTGGGGTTAGTCGACGGAACGTTCGTCATTAACCCAGGCTCGCAAGCAGCCAAACAGAGTCAATTGCGGCTCATGATTGCGGGCACGGAAACGGCGGTGCTCATGATTGAAGCGGGCGCCAATTTAATTAGCGAAGAACAGATGTTAGAAGCCATCTTGTTTGGTCATCAGGAAATCCAACAAATCGTGGCGGGAATACGGAAGTTTCAGATGACCGCGGGTAAACCGAAGGCAGAGTTTCCCCTTTATTTAGTCGATGACCACTTTGTTCAGGTGGTTCGAGAAAGGGCAGAAGGGCGCCTCGCCCAGGCCATGCGTTCGGTGGACAAGTTGGAGCGAGAAAAGAATATTGAGCAGATCAACCGAGAGCTCAGTCAAGAGCTGGTTGAGGAATATCCAGACCAAGCGGGCTTCGTGTCGTCTGTCCTCAAAAAGGTGCTCAAGGACGTCGTCCGGCGTGCTATCATCGTGGAAGGAATTAGACCCGATGGTCGAGGCTTAAAGGAGATCCGGCCGATTTCCATTGAGGTGGGCATTTTGCCGCGCGTGCATGGTACCGGCCTCTTTACTCGAGGACAGACCCAAGCCTTGACGGCCATGACGTTGGGACCGCTAAGCGACCAACAGATGTTAGATGGCATCGGCGAAGAAGAATCCAAACGCTACATGCATCACTATAATTTCCCGCCCTTTGCCACCGGTGAATCGGGTCCCATGCGGGGGCCAAATCGCCGGGCGATCGGCCATGGTGCCCTGGCTGAACGGGCCTTGGAACCCGTCATTCCGCCGGTTGAGCAGTTTCCTTACGCGCTACGCTTGGTTTCCGACATCTTGGAATCCAATGGGTCCAGCTCGATGGCTTCGGTTTGTGGGAGCACGCTGGCACTTATGGATGGGGGCGTTCCCATTAAAGCTCCGGTGGCTGGAATTGCCATGGGACTGGTCAAAAATGACAATGGGTTTGCCGTACTCACCGATATTCAGGGTATGGAAGATGCCTTGGGCGACATGGACTTCAAGGTTGCCGGAACTCGCGAGGGCATTTCCGCTATTCAGATGGACATCAAGATTCACGGGTTAGAACGAGAAATTCTTCAAACCGCCTTAAGCCAAGCTCGCGAGGCCCGTCTGTTTATTTTGGACAAGATTGAAGAGGCTTTATCCGGGCCCCGCTCCGAACTTTCGGCTCATGCGCCGCGCATCATTACCATGCATATTGAGCCAGACAAGATTCGTGAGGTGATCGGCCCAGGAGGCAAGACGATTAACAAGATCATCGAGGCCACCCGAGTCGATGACAAGAAGATAGATATTGATATCGAAGACGACGGAACGATTTACATCGCCGCCGTGAACGAGGAAATGGCCCGGTCAGCCATCACGATGATTGAGGATCTGACCCGCGCCGTCGCCGTAGGCCAGATCTATCAGGGCAAGGTTACCAGATTGATGAATTTCGGCGCGTTTGTGGAAATTTTGCCGGGCAAAGAGGGATTGGTGCATATTTCCCAGTTAGCCTATGAACGGGTGGATAATGTGGAAGATGTGGTCAAGGTGGGGGACCCGCTGACGGTCAAGGTAATCGAAATCGACCACATGGGGCGAATCAATCTCTCGCATAAGGACACCTTGCCAGCCCCGGAAGGCTATGTTCCGCAACCGGCTGCGTCCGGTGATCGCGGTCCCAGGCGACCGCGCGATGGCGGCCGCATGGGGAACTCCGGTCGAGGGCGTCCTACGCGTTGATCCGCTTAGGTGCTCAGTGTTCCATTGCCCCAGGATTTCGCAAGGCCATCGAAGAGGCCCACCAGGCAGGACTAAACACCGTTCAGGTCTTTAGTCGTAGTCCGGTGGGCGGGCAAACCAAAGGACTCCCGCCTCCGAGCGAGAGTCTTTCGATTTTAAAGGAAGAGGCAATTTCCCTTCTGGTCGTGCATGCGCCCTATTTCGTGAACCCAGCCGCCACCGATACGGCGCGTCGAGAGCGGGCCAGCCAGGTGTTGCGCCAGGAACTCGTGCGCACGCGGGATCTTGCGGGAGAACTATTGGTGCTGCATCCGGGGCACCGTTCCAGCGACGAGCGCGCGCCTGCTCTATCCAACCTTTGTCGCACCCTCATCGAACTCCAAGCGACGTCGCCGAGAGTTTTAGTGGAGAATACCGCTGGCCAGGGCAAAGAGATTGGCGACCATCTTGACGAGTTGCG
>JAKAAL010000165.1:0-2494 GCA_021802375.1 Bacillota bacterium
GATTCAATGTTGTACTCTTCGTTGTAGGCTGGAATTATGGCTACTACCCGATCCCTATCACTCACACGCGCCACCCCATTTTTGAAATAGTTCGTAAGCCACCCTACTCGAAAAACGGCAAAAAACTCCACCGGTGGGGTCGATTTCAATGGACGAATCGGGCATTAGGGCCAGAAAGGTGGCGCCCCCTAGTTCCAGAATTTCTCTTATGCGCTCCACGGGGCTATGAGACCAAGGATATTGCTCGATGCGGACCTGCAGTCCCCACTGGGTCGTTAATTCGTGGCACAAGGCGTCATGCCAAACCAGATCCTCCGCAACGAGTGTGGGCACGAAGAGGACTATGCCGTCTACGTCACGCTGGACCGAGATGAAAGCGGTGGAGGGGGTGGGATAACCGTTTGAGCTTAGCCATTCGTAGAGGTATGATGCCATGGTGGGAGCCACTTCCTTGAATATAAATTTTCCTGCAATTGAAATTGAGGTCCCGCAGTAGTTTCCTATCGGGTCGAAGACTATGCTGCGAGCATCCGCACAGACCGCAAGTTCTTCCCCGCTTTCCGGCCCACGGAGGCACTAGATTCGGGGAATTTCTCGAATGATTTCCCAGTACATCTTCATACGCGCTGCGAGACCCTTGGCTAATCCCAGTTTTTCTTCTTTCATCACCTGCGTCACGTCATGCAAGATCACGGCATGGGGTTCTTTACCCAGTCGTTTTAGTTGGCGATGCAGTTGCAACTCGACGCCATAACCAGCTCCCCGAATGTGGTCTGCACCCAAAAGAATTTGACTGCGCATCACCCGTTGGCCCGACAAAAACGGGGTGAGGGCCTGAGCCCAATCGGTGGAAGTGCGACCTCCCTCAAATATCCCAACGGTTGCTTCGTGGTAGCCATTTAAAACTGGGAGTAGTAGCTCACGCACATGAGATGCCGTCAATCCGACCAGGTCGGCGTCTAAAAACAACAGGACATCGGCGGCGGCCTGCTCCGCACCAGCTTTGATGGCACTGCCCTTGCCCGCATTCTCATCTAAATCCAATACCGTTACCCCAAGTCGACGTGCCACCAGGCTGGTGTTATCGCTGGATCCGTCGTTAACCACGATAATTTCGTCGATCTCCGAAACCGCCTGTAAGACTGTTAAAACGGATTCAATGTTGTACTCTTCGTTGTAGGCTGGAATTATGGCTACTACCCGATCCCTATCACTCACACGCGCCACACCCTCAGTTTTTCCTTTTTTGACCGATGATTTCTAGTAGGCCCGACCCAACAATGCGCGCCGGACTCCCGGCTTCCCACAAACCACACATCCGCTACCCGCTAAGTCGGCCTCAAGCGGCAGGCACCGGATGGTTACCGCAGTCTCCTGCTTAAGTTGGTCCGCACATCCTTCATCGGTACACCAGTCACCGAGAAAAAATCCCCGATAATCGTATTGTGCCATCTCTTGGTAATTCTGAATAGCGTGGGTGTGATCCTTTCGGAACTTTAGGGCTTGGCGAAACAAGGTCTCTTGAATGTCTGTTAAGACCCCGGGAACCGTATCAAGGAGATGAGCCACTTCTACCGAGGTTTTTTCACCCGTGTCGCGCCGACACAGCACGACACGCTCTTGTGCCATGTCTTTGGGTCCCACTTCAAGACGCAGGGGCACTCCCCGCATTTCCCAATCATTGAATTTATAGCCCGGGGTAAATTCGTCACGGTCGTCGACCTTCACGCGGCACACGGCGCCCAGGCGGTCTCCTAGGGCCTTAGCATGATTAACCACTGCCTGACGTTCCGCACCGCGTCCGATGGGAACGATGACGACTTGAATGGGGGCCACGCGGGGCGGGATGCGTAATCCTTTGTCGTCGCCGTGGACCATGATCAAGGCCCCAATCATGCGCGTGGTACTCCCCCAAGACGTGGTCCAACCGTACTTCAAGACGCCGTCTTCGTCCAGGTATTGAATGTCAAAGGCCTTGGAAAAATTTTGGCCTAAAAAGTGGGACGTCGCGATTTGTAGGGCCTTGCCATCCCCCATTAGGCTTTCTAGGGTGTAGGTCTCGATGGCGCCCGCAAAGCGTTCTCCGGTGCTCTTGACCCCTTCTATGACCGGCACCGCGAGTTCGCCCTCAATGACGTCACGATAGGTCCCGAGTTGCTGGACCGTTTCAGCGATCGCTTCAGTTTCCGTGCGGTGGACGGTGTGTCCTTCTTGCCACAAAAATTCCGTGGTGCGTAAGAAGGGGCGCGTCGACTTTTCCCAGCGTAAGACATTCGCCCATTGGTTGATAAGCACCGGTAGATCCCGGTAAGATTGGACCCATTGCGAGTACATGTAGCCAATAATCGTTTCAGAGGTGGGTCGGACCGCCAATCGTTCGGCCAGTACCTCGCTGCCGCCCATTGTGACCCAAGCCACTTCCGCGGAAAATCCCTCGACATGTTCAGCTTCTTTGACCAAGAGGTTTTCAGGGATGAGGAGAGGAAAATATGCG
>JAKAAL010000165.1:2504-7805 GCA_021802375.1 Bacillota bacterium
ACCGGTTGCTGCAAAGCGTCGGTCCATCGCGGCCTGAATGAATTCCCAGATCTTGTAGCTATAGGGCCGCATCACCATAAAGCCCTTCATCGGCGCATAGTCCACCATATCCGTCTTCTTAATCACGTCGACGTACCACTGGGAAAAATCATGGGACTTAGGCGTGATCTCCTTGAGAAGCTTTTCCACCCAAACGAACCTCCTCGGCTGCATCTTGAATTTCTTTCCAGAGTTCCTCGACCATGTCGCTCTGATCTACGCGGCGCACGATCTCTCCATGTCGAAAGATGAGACCCATGTTTTTACCACCCGCCAGGCCGACGTCGGCTTCCCGAGCCTCACCGGGTCCGTTGACCGCACAGCCCATGACGGCAACCGTAATGGGTTCGGCAATGGACGCCAGACGGCGTTCGAGTTCATTGGTAACGGGCCACATGTCGAACTGGAGTCGACCACAAGTGGGACAGGCCACAATATTGGCGCCTCGTTCACGCAGTTTAAGGCTCTTGAGGATTTCCCATGCCACCCGGATTTCTTCTTCGCCCGGTGCTGTCAAAGAGACCCGAATCGTGTCTCCGATACCCTCTGCCAACAATGTCCCGATCCCTACTGCCGACTTAATCGTGCCCTGCATGATGGTTCCGGCTTCAGTGACGCCCAAATGCAGAGGGTAGTCAAATTGCTCCGCCATCAATCGATATGCCGCCACCATAGTGGGCACGTCTGAGGCTTTTAGGGAGACCACGATATTGTCGTAGTTGAGATCGTTTAAGATCGCAATATGTCGGGCAGCCGACTCGACCATTGTTGCGGCGGTTCGGCCTTGGTCGTGCAGTAAGCTTTTTTCGATTGAGCCCGAATTGACCCCGATCCGAATCGGAATTCCGCGTTCTTTGGCGGCTTTGACCACCTGTTCGACTCGATCCCGATCCCCAATGTTGCCGGGATTGAGCCGTAGCTTATCGACCCCATTTTGGATCACTGCGAGCGCGAGGCGGTAGTCGAAATGAATATCGGCCACCACCGGCATCGGGGAATGCTTCACAATTTCACCGACCGCAGCGGCTGCTTCTTGGTCGGGCACGGCAACCCGCACCATTTCGCAACCAACGGCGGCGTACCGTGCAATCTCGTCGAGGGTTGCCTTGACGTCTCGAGTGTCGGTTTTGGTCATGCATTGCACGACCACCGGTGCGCCTCCACCAATCGTCAGATCTCTTACCTTTACGGCCTTTGTCATGTTGCAACCTCCCTTAGGAGCTCTGATGTTGCCGGCTGTCCAGGCCGGATGCTTGTTCTATTTTACCATTAGAAGGCGGCGCCGGGATGGAATAAGTGAACCACATCGTGATAGGTAATCACCAGCACAAAGAGGATGAGGACTAAAAACCCCACCATATGAATCATGTTCTCATGTTCGGGCTTCATGGGACGTCGGCGTACGCCTTCGAGCCCCAATAAAAAGAGTCGACTCCCATCGAGGACCGGAACCGGAAGAATATTAAACAGACCCAGGTTTGCGGACAGGGCACCGGCCAGCATGAAGATGCTCCACATGCCCACCTGCACCGCTTGGCTGACGTCCACAGCAATCCCTACGGGTCCGGTTAAGGCCATCGGGGCCCGCCCTTCGATCATCTTAATCATGTACGTAAACCATCCTACTGTGAGATTGACGGTGTAGACGGTACCGGCGCGGATCGCCGCCAACGGGGGCAGGTGTACGGTACTCGTGGCGGGTTGAATCCCGATAAGGTAGCGTTTTTGAGCCTTGTCGTACCGGGAATGCACTGTGACATGATGAACCACACCGTGTCTCACCAGGGTCATGGCAATGGGCTGATGGACGTGGGCGACGATGGCGTGTTTGAGTTCATCCCAGGTCTTAATGGGGTGATGGTCGATGGCCGTAATTTTATCTCCGGGACGAATTCCGGCTGCATAGGCGGGATAGTGTGGAACCGTGGCCGCAATGGAGGTGGTTGGGGTCGGCGTCCCAATGGGCCCAAAGGCTAAAGCAAAAATGACACCAGCCAAGATGAGGTTCATCACCGGGCCAGCAAAAATTACCGCAAATCGTTGCCATAGCGGTCGATTGGGATACTCGTTGGGATCGTCGGATTGATTCAGTTCCATTCCGGCAATGCGCACATAGCCACCGAGCGGAATGATACGAAGCGAATAGCGGGTTTCACCCCAGCGCGGCGAGATCAGAGCCGGCCCAAATCCCAGGGAAAACTCCGTAATCCGCATCCCTAAGGATTTCCCCATAAGAAAGTGCCCCAGTTCGTGGACCGACACTAAAATTCCAAACACCGCGACCATGGCCACGACGGTTGCCATCGATTCAAAAACCTCCTATCCAGGCCCTAAAATGCTTCTCGTATCACTTGGAGAGCGGTCTCGCGCCCCCATCGATCGGCGTCAAGGACGGCTTCTACGCTCGTGATGGGTTGGTTGTGAGCCATCTTTGCTACCGTAGCCTCTACAGTCTCCACGATCCCTAAGTAGGGAATACGTTGCTGCAAGAAGGCCTCCACCGCCACCTCGTTGGCTGCATTAAAGATGGCAGGCATCATCCCACCGAGTTGTCCCACGCGGCGGGCTAACTCCAACGCGGGAAACGTTTTTGTGTCAGGCGCCTCAAAGGTTAAGGTCATCGCTGACCAATTGAGCGGCTCGGTAGCCAGCGGCCAACGTTCAGGCCAACTAAAAGCGATCTGCACCGGTACCCGCATGTCGGGTTGACCCAATTGTGCCAAGGTGGCGCCATCGGCATACTCCACCAAAGAATGTACGATGCTTTCGGGATGGATCACGACGTCGATTTGAGCATAGTCGAGGCCAAACAACTGGTGGGCCTCGATCACCTCGAGCCCCTTATTCATCAATGTCGCGGAATCGATCGTAATCTTTTGGCCCATAGACCATTTGGGATGATTCAATGCTTGTGCAATCGACACCGATTCGAGATCAGACCGACGGCGTCCCCGGAAGGGTCCCCCAGAACAGGTCAGGATGATGCGCCGCACCGGTTGGCCCCGGTGTAAGCATTGGAAAATCGCCGAATGTTCGCTGTCTACGGGAATAATCTGACTGCCGCTTTGTTGGGCATAGCTCCGGACCAAGTCACCGGCGGCGACCATGGTTTCTTTGTTGGCCAGTAAGATATCGTGGCCGTGCTTGAGAGCTGTCAGGGTCGGTAATAATCCCGAAAACCCACTCATGGCCCCCAAGACTTTGGAGTGTGGGGCCTCGGCAATGTGCGCCAAAATATCTCTAAGGCCCGAAACGATCTCAGGGCCGCCTAAATGCCGGTCTAGATTTTCAGCAGATTTTTCGTCGGTTAAGCCGATCCACCGGGCGCCAAGCCGTCGGCCAAGATCCCATAGGGCTTGACCATGGTGGTGGGCGACTAATCCTTCGACCACGAATTGGTCGCGGTGAGCCGATAAAATGTTGCTGGCCGCCTCCCCGACGGAGCCGGTGGCTCCCAATACGATCACATGCGTCACACGGTCTCCTCCTCTACTGTGATGAAGCTACCCAATCGCCCGGTGAGCACGGTACACCACCCGAAGCATTAGGGCGGTAATGGGCCCAATGACTACCCCGCTGGCCCCGAACACCCGAATCCCAAGATACAGTGCCACGACCGCCGTCAAAGGGTGTAAGCCCATGTTGGAACCGACTAGGCGTGGCTCTAAGATTTGTCGAGCCAAGGCAACTCCCAAAAGCACCAGAGCAAGCTTTACAGCTACTATATGCTGCCCTAGAATCCAGGCAATCAAAATCCACGGGCCCAGAATTGCGGTCGGGCCCAAATAGGGAATGAGGTCTAAAATTCCGGCTCCCATCCCGACCAGCACCCCATAACGAATTCCCGCCATTAAGAGACCAACCGCAGTAATGACGGCCGTCATCCCCACCAAAAAGATTTCTGCCTTAAGAAACCCTAATGTCCCATTTACAATATCATACTTCACCGCTTGGTATTGAGGACGTACCGAGGGGGGCAGCGCCTTTAGCATTTGGACACTGATCTGGCGGTGGTCACGAATCAGAAAATACGCGGCCACAATGCCAATGACAACCACCAATCCGAGACTCGGGAGTTTTAATAGCTGCAGTAAGAGACCTCGAACTAGGGCTTCGGCCATGCGATAAAGGCCGGTCAGCGCCGTGTTGATAAAACTCGGTGTGAGATGGAGCTGATGCACGAGATGAGCCTCCGCCTCGCGATGGCTTCGAAGCAGTTGCTCACCGTGAGATAGATAATAGGGCAAGCGGTGGGACAGGTGCATCAGTTCCGTGAACACCAGCGCAGCGAAAGCCGCCAACACCACCAGCGTGGCGCCCCCACCCACCGCCAAACTAAGGAGAGCTGCCACTGGCCGCGGGACATGACGTGCCTCGAACCAGACGGCAATCGGTTTCAGCAAAACGGCGAGCAACGCGCCTAACGCGAAAGGTAAGACATACCCAAAACACCAACGCCAAAACATGTAGGCGCCCGCTAAACATATCGCGGTGATCCAAAATTTCTTCCAATACGTAGACACAGCTACCACGGCTCCTGTCGGAGGTCACATGCTAGCTTATGCCCAAGCTCTTCAATAAATAATAGGCAATGGGTAGCGCAAATAGTGCGGAATCGAATCGGTCTAGAATGCCTCCATGTCCCGGGAGCAGCCCACCGGAGTCCTTCACCCCGGTATAGCGTTTGAGGGACGACTCTAAAAGATCGCCCATTTGGCCGACTACACTGACCACGATGCCGAAGAGACCTGCACTGGCAATACCAAGTCCAATCCAGTGGGCTAAAACCAGACCGACCAGAGTTCCTGCCAGCGTCCCGCCCAGTGTCCCCTCCCAACTCTTCTTGGGGCTAATGGCGGGTAGTAGTTTATGGATGCCCCAACGGCGGCCCACAAAATAAGCCATGGTGTCGGGCGCCCAAATGATAAAGAAAAACGTGTAGGCGAGCTGCATGCCATGAGGATCTTGCCGAATTCGAACCAGGAACGAAAAAAACAACCCCAGGTACAACGCCGCCCAAGATGTCGTGATGGCCCCCTCAAAGGATTTAGGGTTACGGTTAACCAGAGCAATTAGCGCGACGCCCACCCCACCTAGGGCAATAACCGGCACGGTCGCGGATGGAATCAGACTGGTGGCAATCATAAGCCAAATCCAGAGCGCCCCCGAAAATGGGAAAAAACTGATCCCATGGCCCCTGAGCATGCGAAAAAGTTCCCACACCGCGGCAGCGGCAAATACCGCGAGCCCAATCACCAAAAT
>JAKAAL010000166.1 GCA_021802375.1 Bacillota bacterium
AATGAGTAAATGAATAAGGCATGGTATTGGCTGTTAGGTCCGGGTCTCGGTGTTTCGTAAGTTGTCATGGGAGGTCGTAGGAGAATGCGCAAAACCACTTTATGGTCCATTACTGTCGTCATTTTTGTCGCATTGGCCGCATTGGCGTACGGCGTCTTCAAAGCCGTTTCACAAGTACACATAGCCGCGTCCAAACCCCAGGTTGCACAGACTTCATCTCCACACTCCTCTTCCGTGGACCCAGGAGCTCCGCTTAATGGCAAACCCGCGCCCAATTTTCAGCTTGCCAACCAGTTTGGCCAATCTGTATCCATGACATCCTTGCGAGGCAAGGTGGTTGTGATGGGATTTGTTAATAGCGCCGGCAATACCGTCAGCCCCTTAATTGCTACGATAATGCATAATGTTCTTTACGATTTAGGATCGCACCGCCACTCCGTGGCTTTTGTCGCCGTCAATGCCAATCCTGCAACCACCTCGACCCATGATGTCTATACCTGGTCTAATAAATATCATATGCTCCACAACTGGCAATTCTTAACAGGATCGAAGTCGCTTTTAGAGTCTGTCTGGCACCACTATTTTATGCAAACCCAGATTCTTCACGGTTCTTTGATTAACCACACCCCAGGTGTTTTCGTTATTGGACCCCATGGCCACGAACACTGGGTCTATATTAATTCTCCCAGTACGTCGACCCAAGCGATCGGAATTCAGGTCGTAAATATCCTCAAACACGTTGTTCCCCTATTGCCGGGACATCCTACGGTCAAGATCCCCCCCGCAAGACAACTCGCCTATTATCCGCCGTCTCTTGGACCGTCCCAAGCCGTGAATCGCTCCTTTAACCTCCCAGCTATCTTGCCAGGAGGAAAAATGGGCGCAGTACAGGTCGGTTCAGGACGTCCACTTAGACTCGTTGATTTCTTTGCCACGTGGTGTCCGGACTGTCAAGAAGAGATGCCGATTTTGGCTCGCTTGCAAAAGTGGGACATACGCCATCCTCACTATCCCCATGTCGTCGCCGTTGATTTGCGGCAGTCAGAATCATCGACTGCACATGTCAAGAATTATGTCAGGCGTCTTCACCTGCCTTTTCCCGTAGCCTTGGACAATCAAGGCAAAATTGCTGATTCTTATGGTGTTTCAGGCATCCCCACCCAAGCGCTTGTATCGTCCTCCGGGAAAATTCTCTGGTATCATGAAGGGCTCATTTCCTGGACATCATTAATGCATGATATCAAGCGCCATTTGCCTCAGTCTGCTTCCTCCTGAACTTGGGGATCGGAAGAAAAACTTCAGGTGTTTGACGAGGAAATCAGAAAAGATCCACACCCCCGCAGGAATTTCCAGGTGTCTTTCCCCAAGACACAACCTTGGGCCTGGGGAGCACCCGGGTGAAGACGATATTCAGATTTCTCCGGGTGTGGCAGGATTTTTGATATCATGATATTGCATCCAAAAGGTAGGCACATGAACGGCAAGACAACTCTAATGCCTCGAATGAGGCAAAACTGAGAGAAGGATCAGCATTATAAAAATCGAAGGGGGAGTTTTGATGCCTCGCATATTGATTTTGACCGGTGACGCCGCGGAGTCACTGGAAGTCATGTATCCTTACCAGCGCCTGCGGGAAGAAGGCTATGACGTCGACATTGCCGCCCCGACCGTGAAGGTCTTGCAAACCGTGGTCCATGACTTTGAGCCAGGGTTTGAAACCTATACCGAAAAACTTGGATACCGCGTACAAGCAGATCTCGCATTCAAAGATGTTAATCCTAAGGACTACGTTGCCGTAGTCATACCGGGAGGCCGGGCCCCCGAGTACATCCGCAATGACCCGGATTTTACCCGCATTGTTCAGGAGTTTTTTGAAAAGAAGGTACCCGTGGCTCAACTCTGTCATGCGTCTATTGCCTTGGCGGCTGCAGGGGTCATGGCCGGACGAACTTCGGCAGCATACCCAGCCTTAAAGCCCGATGTTGAAGCAGCAGGAGCCAAATTCGTTGATGCGGCAGCCGTAGTAGATGGTCATATGATTTCCGCGAGGGCCTGGCCGGATCACCCCGAATGGATGCGGGCTTTCATCAAACTTCTGAAAGAAAAAGCTCCTGTCACTCCCTAAGCAAAAAATCAAAAGAGCAGACAAGCCTCCCAGGATGTACCAGGCACGGCCCTTCTTATTTGGTCGTGCCTGGTACGTTTTATTCGGGTCATCCCTCAGGTCCCGAAATTGCTATATGTATGCCGGTATTTTCACATAATATGCAGTTTGTTCCGAGAGCCCCCTCCCTTCCCCTTTGCCTTTTCCCTCCTCCGCTGAGTAAATTATTAAACATTTGCAAAATAGTTTTTTCAATAAATATTATGTCATCACATAAGCCGTTTTGGAGTATTATTGTCTTGCCTGTCGATTCAATAAAATCTAGGAGGAACACACCATGAAAAGCGCGGGGCTTATAGGAATGAGTGCACTTTTACTGACCGCCTCGTTAGCGGGATGCGGTGCTTCGTCATCGTCCGCACCCCCAACCAAAAATATCAAAGACATCACGATTGGAACTTTATACGCAAAATCGGGAGCTTTTGCCACTTCTTCGATGCCGGAATACAGCGGCTTAAAGTTTTGGGCATCCCAAGTGAATAAAACTGGAGGCACCTATGTCAAAGCGCTGCACAAGAAAGTTCCCGTGAAAATTGTTGCCTACAATGACCAAAGTTCTGCCACAACGGCCACCAGCCTCTATTCGCAATTAATCACGGTCAATCATGTCAACATTCTGGTTGCTGACTTTGGATCCGTCCTGACTTCCGTAGCTGTTCCTGTTGCGCAAGAAAAGAAAATGCTGCTGTTCGATCAGACCGGGACCGGGGCATCCTTCTTTACGCCATCGAATCCTTACGTGGTTCTAACCTCTTTGCCCACGTCAGGTTTGTGGCCAACCTCGTTGGCCCAGTACTTAATCCACAAGGGTTATTCCCGTATCGCCATTGTCTATGCCACCAATGACTTTGATCAATCCCAAGACCAAACTTTAGTCAGAAAGTTAAAAGCAGCACACATTACACCAGTCTATAACAATGGAGTGCCGACTAGCACCTCCAGTTATTCGGTTTTGTTAAACAATATGGCTCATACCAAACCTCAAGCCGTCATCGAGCTGGGCTATCCGAACAACGACATCGCCTTTATGCAAGCTTTGAAAGCGAGCGGGGATCACTTTAACATGGTTTTCACCATTTTTCCAGGACAGTTGCCACAGCTTTTCACAAAGACCCTGGGTGCAAGCTCTATTAACAACACCTATACGTATCCTGCTCCGCCCTTATTGAGTTTTTCTCATGTCAATTACGGGCTAAATACCACACAGTTTGAGTCAGCCTATAAGAAAGCAACCGGCCAAAGCACCAATTTCTTGAGCATCGCCGGCTATAACACGGGGCTTATTATTCAGAAAACTCTGTCTACAGCTAACAGTTTGAATCAGCTCTCACTGAGGCATGCGGTAAGCCGTTTTTCTGGTTCACTATCGACATTGGACGGAAGCTTCAAAATTAATTCCGAAGGAGCTCAAATCGGAGAAACATTGCCAGTCGCAAAGATCAGTACAAATTCCAAAGGTCAGTTGTCGATTAAATTTGTTACATCCCCCAATTCATAACGCAAGGACGGGTTCCTGCCTAACACCAGAACGTTATCCGCAGGAACCCTTAGGCAGGAGGGTTACATGTTCGCATACAGTCTCATCTCAGGGATCCTTTTTGGTATTTTTTTTGGGTTTATGGCGTTAGGATTGAACCTGATCTTCGGCGTTATGGAAATGGTTAATCTTGCTCATGGAGACTTTGTCGTTTTGGGAGGCTATGTAGGGATTACAGCCTTAAACTCGTGGCATATCAATCCTCTGGTAAGCTTGATTTTTGCGTTGTTACTCTTTTTCGTGGTTGGCCTGGGACTATTTTTTCCTCTTGTTCCCCGATTGTCTCATTCAAGGGATCCCGAAATGCTATCTTTGATCCTGTTCTTTGGTTTGTCCCAAGTCCTCGAAGCCTTGATGGAAATCAAATTTGGAGTCAACCCCGAGTCGTTGCCATTATCCGTATTTGGTAATTCCTCGTGGCATTTTTTGGGACAAAGTTACCAGATCTCCTGGGTTGTCAGCGCTTTAATCAGTCTTCTTATGATTCTTCTCACGTATGTGTTCTTGTATTACACCCCTATGGGCCGCGCGGTAAGAGCCGTTATGGGCAACCGTGAGGAAGCCAGGGCGACGGGATTGCCAGTAAAATGCACCTCCGCCATCATTTTCGCCATTGGTATCGCTCTGGCGGCCATGTCTGGCGTGTTGAGCCCGCTTATGATCGGGAGTATCGACCCCACCTCGGGTTTGGGACTTACCACTATCGCCTTTGCCATTGTCGTAATTGGATCACTAGGAAACCCTCTTGGTTCCGTTTTAGGCGGACTGGTTTACGGAATCTCATTGATGCTCATGCAAACCTATTTGTCCTCCTGGTCAGTTTTGGTTCCTTATCTTTTGCTGTTAATCATTGTTTTGGTCAGACCCTCCGGTCTTTTGGGAAAGGGGGTACGCCATGTTTAACCCCCAATGGGACACAAACACACCAAACCGTTTGCGCAGGCGGTTAGTTAACGGTGTGATTCCCGTTTTGCTTTTGGCAGGGTTTTCCGTGTCTCCTCTCGTCTATGCCAATCAGGCCATCCTCTTTCAAATGATGGCGTTCATGGCTCTGGCGCAAGGGGTTAATCTCCTCTATGGATTTACCGGTTATTTGCCCTTCGGATACGTGGGTTTTTTTGGCATAGGGGCCTATGGAATGGCTATCAGCATTCAACTGCTGCATTTTCCGGGCATTCTGGCAGTGATAATTGGCGGCTTGTTGTCTAGTGTGATCGCTATGGCTTTTTTGCCCTTGTTGCGATTGTCCGGCGCATATTTCGCGATAAGCTCGCTTGCAGCGGCGGAAGTTCTGAGCCATATCGTGTCCAATTCCGCCTTCATTCATATCACCAATGGGCCTTACGGGGAACAACTCACGCAAAGTTACCATCCCCTCACCTCTTATGTCGTCATGGTCATTGTATTGGTTTTGACGACTGTTGTGGTGATCTTTATTCGCAACCGCCCCTTCGGCCGAGCACTCATGGCCATTCGCGAGGATCCTGTGAGCGCGGCTATGGCCGGTATCTCAGTTGTGCGCGCACGTTCCGTTGTGTGGCTGTTATCAGCACTAATAGCAGGATTAACCGGAGCTCTCTTTGGGTGGCATATGTCAGTCTTCTATCCAAGCACGGTTTTTGACTTAAACATTAGTATTCTCGCCATTGTCTTTACCTTATTCGGAGGCTACGGCACTGTAACCGGTCCAGTCCTGGGATCGATCGTGCTCTATGGGCTGTATAACGCCATAGGCATTTCCGATCCGCAATATTTTCAACTTATTTACGGATTATTGATTATCGCTCTCGTGCTGTTTCTTCCGGGCGGTATCATTTCGTTAATTCAGCGGAGGGGAAATTATGTCCCATGAACCCGTGTTAGCTTTTGAGGATATTGTCAAGAAATTTGGGACATTCCGTGCCTTGGACAAAGTCAGTGCAACTCTTAAAGCGGGAGAGATTCTCGGACTCGTTGGACCTAACGGCTCGGGGAAAACCACGCTCATTAATGTGATTTCGGGCCTGTACAATCCTGATGCAGGCAAAATTCTCTTTCAAGGATTAGACATCACGCGCTGGCCCATGCATAAAAGAGCAAGAGTGGGAATCAACCGGACTTTTCAAATCCCCAAACCCTTTAAATCATTAAGCATAACGGAAAACGTGGCTCTGGCATATCATTACGGCTCAAAGCCGGCCATGAACCCGCGGCAGGCCTTGGACTTCGTTGGGCTAAGTCATGCCGCGAGTCAGCTTGCGCTGCAATTAAACAGCACTCAGCAAAAATTATTGGATCTCGCGAGAGCCTTGGCTGCGGGACCTAAAATCCTCTTAATCGATGAGCTGGCAGCCGGCCTTAATCATCAAGAGCTCAAAGTGATCGCCGATCATGTGCAGTTACTAGCCCAACAGGGTATCGCTCTCATTGTCGTGGAACATCATCTGGGATTTGTTAACCAATTAACGAACCGCGTCATCGTGATGAATGCCGGAAAAGAAATATTTCAGGGATCACTGGATCAGGCCGCACAGGATCCTGTCGTGTCAGCAGTATATTTAGGCACTGGATCGTGAAAATATTTTAGACAGTGAATACCGAATAGAAAGGCGTCGATGAAAATGGCCTTGTTACATGTTTCTTCTCTCAATGTTGGCTATAATTCGCTGAATGTGTTAACGGATGTCAGTTTAGAGGTTGAAGCCAAAACACAAGTTGTGCTCTTAGGGGCCAATGGCTCCGGAAAAACCACTTTGCTTAAGTCTCTCATAGGTCTTCTCCCTGTACGTTCCGGTCATATTCTCCTTGATGGCCAAGACATTGTCAGATGGGATCCTAGCCGCCGGGTCCGTGCCGGACTGGCTTACCTCTCGGAGACAGGGGTGATTGCCAGTTTGAGTGTTGAAGACAACCTAAACATCGGCGGCTACTATCTTCCCCGGGGTCTCAGACGGCAACAAATGCATTCGCTGTATCAACAATTGCCTATGCTGTACGAAAAGCGTAAAAATGCCGCGTCAAGCCTTAGTGGAGGCCAAAGAAAGATTCTGGCTTTCGCCAAAGTTTTGATGGGACAGCCCCGTTTAATTCTGATGGATGAGCCCTCAGCAGGTCTAGCTCCGGTCATGGTCAATGAAATGGTTCAGATCCTTAATACGTACCGCTCTCATGGCCCTGCCTTTCTCATTGCCGAGCAGAATATTAAATTCCTTGTGGGTGCCAAATATGTCTACATTTTAGATAACGGGCAAATCCGTTTCCAAGGTACCCCTGAAGATTTAGATGCTGATGCCCACATCAAGGCTGCCTACTTCGGCCTCGCTTAATTCCGACACTGCATCCCGGAATACTGATCAGCTCGCACACACCCATTCCGGGTTCGAATCCCAGAGGCTCCGAACCCGGACTAGTCTTCACCGCTTATAGCACAGTGCTATTGAATGGGGCTGCCGCAACTCGAACAAAACTTGGCATCGGGGTTGGTAATAGCCACACCACACCGAGGACACTTTGTCTGAGCGCTTGCTACTGCAGCATCATTTACTGCCTTTTGTGACGCGTTGAGTGCCTGTTGATGATGTGCGATGTTGCGAAGAATTGCTTGGATATCGGGGTCTGCGTCACTGACGGACCCTCTTTGGCTCAATTTTTCGTAACAAGAGGTACCGAGCCGTTGGTATTCGTTATCGAGCAGATCTTCGTCGTGTTTGAGCTGCATCCGCAATTTGGTGAGAGTCAGTTGGTGGTCCACTTCCTGAGCCGCGTTGTTAACGGCTGTCATTGCTTTGTTCTTAAACGCTTTCCAGTTGCCTGTGTTCATGGGCTTTCCTCCCGAGAGCATATTTTCTTAAACGGCCGACTAGAGCAAATGACTCGTTCGTAACACCCAATCCAATACTAAACTTGTTCCCTCTATACCCATTGTGGATCAGGTTCCAAAAAAGAGCCAGTGCTGAGCGCTCTGCCACCGTCTTGCTCCTCTTCCTTGTTCTTAACACCACAGCTGAATCACCGTGCCCTCAACCAAAAGATTACCCATCAACTTGCCTAAAGACGACGTTCAGCTGGCTGCTATTTTCAGAGTTAATGAACATTGCCAATTGTACCGACTGACGCATAATG
>JAKAAL010000167.1 GCA_021802375.1 Bacillota bacterium
GGCGCGCTGGGGGATTCGCACGCTCGGACAAAACGAAGTGGCTTACGATCCCTTCAGTTATCATCGGGGTTCGGTGTGGCCGCACGACACCGGGCTGATCATGGCCGGGTTGGCCAAAGCGGGCGCTTTCGATGCCGCCTACCAGGTGGCTCAAGGCTTAATGGATGCCGCAGCTGAGAGCTCGCAGGGGCGATTGCCAGAATTGTTTTCCGGAGTTGAGCGCGGTGAGACTGGGGCCCCAGTCCCGTACCCCAGTGCCTGCGCCCCCCAAGCGTGGGCGGCGGGGTCTTCCTGGCTGACCTTGAGTGTGCTCTTGGGGCTCGAGATTGACGGGATTGAGCAGACGGTTTCGGTCAAGGCCCTCTCAGCTAAGGTGCCCGACATGCGTGTGGAGGGGATTGAAGTTCGGGGAGGATTGGTTGCGATCGAGGTCCGTGAGGGCGTGGCCCAAGTGACAGCACTTCCGGCGGGATGGCGGATGAAAGCAGCAAAGGAGGTGGTGGGGCGGAACTCGGTATCTGTTCCTGCGACTCAAGCGTGACGGGAGTCCAATGTTTCACTAAAACCAAGGAGGAAACGAAATTGGCGAAACACACAGCATTCATGGCAGCCGCAACGGCTGCACTACTGGTCGGAGGGTTCAGCGGTTTGGCCGCAGGGAAAGCTCCCGCGGCCAAACCGGTAGTCAAGCACAAGGTGGTTACGGTGACCTTGGGAGGATGGGCGTCCTACGCCGACAACAACGTGAAACAGATGAACAATTTTCTGAAGCCGTTCGAAAAGGAATATCCGTGGATCCATGTTCAGTATCAACCGGTGGCGGGGGACTATGAAACCGTCCTCAAGACCGAGTACGTGGCCGGGGATGCCGCCGATGTGGTCGCGCTAAACAATGGTGGACAAGCTAGTCCGTTTATTGATGCCGGTGACGTCATTCCTTTGAATAGCTACTTGGCAGCCTCTCATGCGAGCGTTAACGACTTTTATCAGGGATCGAGTTCCCTCTTCACCTATCACAACAAACTCTACGCGATTCCGCGCGACCAAGATGTTCTGGCCTTGTTCTACAACAAGACGATGTTTGCCAAGGCCGGAATTAAGAGCCCTCCGACCACCTGGGCGCAACTAGAAACCGATGCCAAGATCTTGACCGACCCCAAAGCGCATATATACGGCATCGGCATTGATCCTTCCGAAGCCTACTGGGGTGAATTCGTGCTCCAGGCCGGAGGAACCATCTTCAATGCCACCAAGCATGAGATGACCTTAAACACGAAAGCGGCTTTGAAGGGATTTAGTTACTACGTCGGCTTGTACCGTAAAGGCTATGCGGCTCAACCTTCGACGGTTGGGGCCACATGGAGTGGGGAATCCTTCGGAATTGGCCGAGTCGCGATGACCATTGAAGGTGGCTGGTTGATTTCAAGTATGGCCGCGGACTGGCCTTCGATTAAGTACGGTGTCGCCGTATTGCCCAAAGGGCCAGTGAACAATGATACTTTGAGCTTCCCGGTGGGATGGGCAATAAGCAAGACCGCTCCTGACAAGCAGGCTGCTTGGGATTTGGTGAACTACATGACGGATCAGGGGCAACCAGCATGGGATGCGGGTACCGAAGCTTTGCCGACCCGGCCAGTCAACACTTCGATCGCGTACTTTAAGAACCATCCGTTGTGGAAGCCGTTTTTGGCTTCGCTGCCGGTGGCTCGAGCCTGGACTTTCCCTAATGGGTTTGACCAGTATGCGAGCACGACGTTGGATAACCAGACCTTGCTAGCGGTCGAAGGACAAGAGTCGCCAGCGGCTGCGCTGAAACACTTGCAGTCTGCAGGTCAGCAGGTATTTCAATCGCAGGGACAGTGATCGACGATGAACATTGAAGCGAAATCCGTTTCCGTGGACGGTGGGCGGGGTCTAAAACCCCGTCCCGGTCGGCGTAAATTCTCACGCACACGGTTGAATGATTTGTTTGCAGGCTATGGGTTTACCCTGCCGTCGGCCTTCGTGTTGTTTATTTTCACCCTGGGACCAGCCTTGGTGGCGTTTTATTTGAGCTTTTTTTCATGGTCGCTGTTGAATCACATGCATTTTGTCGGCCTTGCGAACTTTTGGGGAATCTTGCACTACTCGGTGTTTTGGATTGCGGTCCGGAACTCGGTGTTGTTTGCGTGTGTGGTGGTACCGGTGCAGACGGTGATCGCGTTAGCTTTGGCCGTTCTTTTGAACCAAAACATGCCGGCTCGTGGGTTTTTTCGGCTGGCTTTTTATTTCCCGTCGATTAGCTCATCGGCAGTCATTACCATCATTTTCATGTGGATGTTTAATCAACTCGGGTTGGTCAACAGTTTCTTGAGTTGGTTAGGGATTTCGGGTCCCGATTGGTTGGGCTCTCCACACTTTGCCTTGCCGACGATCATGATTTTAAATATTTGGACGACCGCGGGGACGTTTATGATTATCTTCTTGGCCGGCCTGCAGGCGATTCCGGTGAGTTACATCGAGGCTGCCGCAGTCGACGGCGCGACGGGTTGGCACACGTTTCGACGGATTACCCTGCCTCTTTTGCGTACCACCTTGTTCTTCATCGTGGTGATGGGGGTGATTGGGACGCTGCAAATGTTTGATCAATCGTTCATCATGTCGGGGGGCAGCGGCGGTCCGCTCCATTCAACGACGACGGTCGTGCTTTTGATTTACAACTTTATCTTCGCCTACGGCAATGTCGGCTATGGTGCGGCGGCGACCGTACTTTGGTTCATCTTCATCTTAGGAGCGACGTTGGCGACTAACAAGTGGCTAGGGCAGACGGTGGATTATTAAACCCGCCACCGAAATTCCACTCGGGTTGACCGAGGTAGGCAGGATTTGGATCGACGCGAAGAGGAAGAAAGGAGCGATGACAGATGGCGGGACGGCATAGTGGTTGGGCGTATCGGCTGTCGCGGGGACTCTTCTTTTTGATTTTGGTCGGAGGGGCCGTGGTGATGATGGTCCCCTTTATTTGGACGTTGTCGACGTCTTTGAAGCCGTTGAGTTTGGCCTTGGCGTTTCCTCCGGTGTGGTGGCCCCATCCCTTTGAATGGAGTAATTTTGTCAGCGTGTTTACGACGGTGCCCTTGGCGCGCTGGTTTTTTAATAGTGCGGTGGTGGCTGTGACCGTGACAGTCGGCAATCTCATCTTAGACTCCATGGCCGGCTACGCGTTGGCCCGGATTGATTTTAAAGGCAGGACGTTTCTTTATGTAGGCATTTTGGCGATGATGATGGTGCCGTTTCAAGCGGTCATGTTGCCGGTGTATCTTTTGCTGCGCCAATTGGGCTTGCTGAATACCTATTGGGGAATGATTTTGCCCACGATTGTCTCCTCTATGGGGATTTTCTTGATGCGCCAAGCCTTTTTGAATCTGCCCAAGGAGTTGGATGACGCCGCAGTGATGGATGGGTGCGGCCGTTTTCGAATGTTTTGGCAGATCTCGCTGCCGCAAGTTACGCCTACGATGTTAACGTTGGCTCTATTGATTTTTGTCGGATCTTGGAACAATTTTTTGCTGCCGTTGTTGGTGGCCAACCAGTCTCATTTGTGGACGCTGCAACTGGGGATTGTCGAGTTTCAATCGGAGTATGCCACGGATTGGCCCTTACTGATGGCCGCCAGCGTCTTGATTACCTTGCCCATTGCCGCGCTCTTTCTCGGCTTTCAACGGTGGTTCGTTCGCGGTATTGTGATGAGTGGAATCAAATAAACCGCGAAGGCCGCTCGACGGTGCCGCTCGGCTATCGTCGGTGAACTCCGTTGAAGTGGAGGGATTCGATTTGCCACGTCCCAATATCTTGTTCATCATGAGCGATGACCATGCCGCCCATGCGATTAGCGCTTACCAAAGCCGGATTAATCAGACGCCCCAGCTTGACCGTATTGCTCAAGGGGGGGCCCGGTTTGACAATTGCTTTTGCACCAATTCGATTTGTGCGCCCAGTCGGGCCGTGATTTTGAGCGGCGTCTATAATCACCTCAACGGAGTGAAGACGCTGGATGACACACTCGACAATCGGGTGTTAACCTTCCCGCAGCTGCTTCAGGCTGTGGGCTATCAAACCGCGATTATTGGCAAATGGCACTTGGGCCATGGCCCGAAATGGGATCCGGTGGGATTTGACTATTGGAATGTCTTGCCGGGTCAAGGCGAGTACTTCGATCCCCCCATGTATGAGATGGGATCAAAAAAGGTCTTTCCCGGGTACGCTACCGATGTGCTCACGGATTTGAGTATCGATTGGATGAAAGCCCGGGATAAGTCTCGGCCATTTTTCTTGATGTGTCACCATAAGGCACCCCATCGGCCATGGCAGCCGGATGCCAGGCACGCGCACCTGTACGATGATGTGGATATTCCTGAACCCTATACCTTTAACGATCAGTATGAGGCCAGGATGGCAGCGGATGCGGCCAGGATGCGCGTCGACCGAGATCTCACCGCGGAAGATTTGAAGGCACCGGTGCCTTCGGGGTTGACTCCTGAAGAGGAGAAACACTGGAAGTACGAGCGCTATATTAAAGACTATCTCCGCTGTGTCGCCTCGATTGACGATAACGTCGGCCGGATTCTCGATTATCTCGACGAAGCAGGACTCGCTGAGAACACGCTCGTCATTTACACCTCGGATCAAGGATTTTTCCTAGGCGACCACGGATGGTACGACAAGCGCTTCATGTACGAAGAGTCTTTGCGAATGCCGTTTTTAGTCCGTTATCCGGAGATGATCGAGCCCGGCCAGGTCCGGCCCGAGATGGCTCTGAACGTAGACTTCGCCCCGACCTTTCTGGAACTGGCGGGGGCTTCGATCCCTGAAACCTTTCAGGGCCATAGTTTGGTGCCGCTTTTTCGAGGCCAGGTGCCCGCGAATTGGCAGACCTCGATGTACTACCGCTATTGGATGCACATGGATGTGAACCACTGGGTGTGGGCCCATTATGGCGTTCGGACGGAACGGTATAAGTTGATTTACTACTATGGAGAATCCCTGGGCACGACCGGGTCGCACAACCTACCCACACCCAAGACATGGGAATTGTTCGATTTGCACGAAGATCCATTTGAGACTCGGAACCTATACGCCGATCCGGGGGCGGCTCCGGTGGTAGAAGCGCTGAAGCGGGAGTTGGCGCGCTTGCAAGTTGCGCTCGATGACAAGGCCTTTGAAGGGTAGGTAAACGATGGCGATGCGATATCGCTTCCGTGGATTTGAGACCGTTTCACCCAGCGGCTGGGGACTTTCCTGGCCGCTCTCCGACGCCACGTCTTTTAGGCTCAAGGCAGACCTTGGCATTGAGCTTGAGGAACTCCTAACTCGGGTCAGAAATGCCGGCTATGGTTTTGTTCTAGGCCTTTATGACGACCACGAAGGGGCGCTTCGGCACTTCTATCGCGCGGATCGGCGCGAGTTCGGCGCTTTTGATAGCGGAAACTTTCTGATGGCCTTGAACTTTGTGTTGATGTATGACTTGTTCGGCGACCGGACGATGTTAGATCGAGCTCAGCGCTGCTTTTCCTATGCGCTGAATCACTTTACCGAAACCCATCCCATGGCCTTTTGGCGAGGGGGAGTTCGCGACGGTGATCGGCCGCAAGATCTTTGGGTGAAGTATACCGGGGATGCTTTTTGGCTGGCACAAGCGTTGCAACGAAGAACCGGGGACCCGTCGTATCAAGAGGCCATTTTTATGTTCCACAATTTCTACAAGCGTGCCCGAGAGGCAGGATACCGCTATACGTTTGATGGCCAGACCTACCAGTGGAGAGAGCGCGGAAACGTGTGGCAAGCCTTTGGGTTCCCGGTGACGAGTTACCTTGAGCAGTACGAAGCGACCCAAGATGATCGCTATCTGACGGAGGCGGTTCGTTGGGGGGACTCAGGTTTGTCATTGCAAGCGCAAGATGGGCTCTTCTATCTTCTCGATGGCACCTTTTGGAACTCGGATTTGACCGCTCCCGAATTGCGCGGCCTCGTGTATCTCTGGGAAGCGACGGGTGAGGAGCGCTATCTCGAATCTGCAGTGCGCTTTGCCGATGCTCTCTTAAACCGGCAAAACGCTGACGGTTCTTGGCCGCTAGGCATTGATGGTGACGGGGAAGTGGCCATTGCCTCGGTGGGGCCCGGAGATAGCCCGAACATTGGGCTCAGCTTGTTGCGTTTACACGGAGCGACCGGCGATGATCGTTATTTAGGATCGGCGATTCGGGCTGTCCGCTATGGCTTGGACTTGCAGGCAGTGGAAAAATCCAAGTATCCTCGGTTCTTAGACGATCCCCATGTTCACTATGGATTTTGGTCGTGGGACCCCTTGTATGACTATAGTTTGTCGGGCGATCAGTCCGTGCATCACCTGCGCGGGCTGGTGTTTTTGGCAAGCTACTTAGAAGCGCTGGCGCCTTCGCCATCGTGAGTTCACCACCGGAGATGCAAGATCGCAGGTTCGGCGGCATCCGCGATGCGGCTAAGGAACCGTGATGGGTATAGGGTTGTCGCTGTGATTTGCTTTGGAGATAGGAGAGGCCTCATGGTGGCGGGGAGGGGATTTCCCGAGCCATCAGGGATGCCAAAGGGGTGGTCGGCAACAGGTTAAAGACGGGGTTCAGCTTCGCTGGAAACGATAGACACGGTGAGGAGATGATCGGGGCATGGAATTTGTAGAAAAGCGCCTGCGACTTGAAGATTTATACGTGACCGCAGGGGATCGTCTCTACGCGATTGGTAGCCAAGATGGTGGATTCCCTCGGCTGGGCGGTCATATTCCGAACGAAATGGGCGGACTATGGGCCCATCCGCAAAAAGTCTTGGATGGATTTTGGTTGGGCCTTCAGTGGGATCAAGAGGAGATAACGATGCCTCGAGCCACCAGTGTACGCACATGGCCCGCATTCACGGAGCATTGCTACCGCTCGAGCGAGGACTGGTCGATGCGGCGACGGCAGTGGGTGCCTGACGGACTGCCCGCTTTAGTGGTCGATCTGACCGTGAAAAATGAGACTTCGACTTCTAAAGTGTTGACTGTCAGCCTATGGTTGCGGAGCAATCTTAGGCCGGGCTGGCTATCTGCCGAGCAGCGGGGGCACGATTGGGCAGAAGTCTCTACCAACCCTCCCGGCATTCGCTTTCAAAACGACAGCCATCCCTGGCAACTGTTGGTCGCCACCTCGGCTGTCGACGCAAAATGGGAGACGACGCCCGTCGACATGGGACCGGATCCCCGCTCTCGGGACGATGGGGTTGCCTTTGCGCGCATGCAGGTGAAGCGTCAAGTGGGGGCGGGCGAAGCGTGGGAAGTATCTTTTTGGCTAGCTGCGTCCAGCGACGACCAGGCGGCAGAAGCGGTGCATGATTTACTGGTCCGCGGGCGTGAGGATCTTTTGATGGCAAAAACCGCAAGACTCCACCAGATCAAAGCGGCGAGTGCCTTGAGCGTGCCCGATGCAGCCATTTTACACGCCTATACCTGGGCCAAGTGGCAAACCGATTGGTTGGTGCGCGAGGTGCCGGGAATGGGTCGTGGGCTGGGCGCAGGTGTTCCGGAATACCCTTGGTGGTTTGGCTGCGATAATGGCTACGCGTTAAGAGGCGTTTTAGCCACCGGTCAGTTTGAATTGGCCAAAGATACTTTGCGACTTTTAGCCGAAGTGTCCAAAACGACCAATGGCGACGGTCGCATCATTCACGAGGTGTCCACGACGGGGGCAGTGTACAACCCGGGAAACAGCCAGGAGTCGGCACAATTTTGTCAAGTGGTCTATGAGGTTTTTC
>JAKAAL010000168.1 GCA_021802375.1 Bacillota bacterium
ATCCGCATCGGTAGTTTGGAAATGAGGAAACCTATTTCCAAAATAAGGGTGAGGACGTGCGAGGTGTGCCTTTGTTGAAATACTGTGCTGCCGAAGGGATACGTGCGGGCGGAACGGTTATTCCAGCGAGCTAATCTAGCGGACTGCAGTATATGCGGGAAATTCCGCTGGGCGTGGTAGAAGCCATTACACCAGGGAATTTTCCGATTGCCATCTCGGTGTGGAGAATCACCCTGGCGCTCATTTGTGGCAACACTCTGATCTGGAAACCGGAAATCGCATCGCTGTCAGATATCTATCTTACCGAGTGCTCGTTGAGGTAGGACTACCAATATGGCTATCGGAACTGGAAGTCTCGTGGGAGATGTGTTGATGCTTCGGGAGACTTAGATGGTCTCAGTTTCACAAGGTCGACTCAGAGTGGAATGGAATCGGCTTCTGTTGCGGTGGGGCAAAATATCGAATATCGAACCGAGATCGGTGGTAAGAATGCTACCGGCA
Organism: Bacillota bacterium; assembly: GCA_021802375.1. Next base: position 502 of record JAKAAL010000168.1, read on the forward strand.
TTTTCGTCGGTGCCCTATCACTGGTCGAGCCGGAGAACGGTTACTATGTGGTACCTTGGGTAGGTGACGGGGTCGGTCGGGACCATCCATTGGTTTGGGATGAAATTTTTGGGCCATTGTTCAGTTGTCTCCCTGGCGAGTGCTTTGAGGAAGCAATGAGTCTGAGCAATCTGACCGTTTACGGCTTGAGTGTTGCTTTAATGTTTATGTCTAACGGCACAAGGCCATGCATTTTCTGGATTATGCGGACGCATGCATGGTCTGGGTCAGAGTGGAAACTATTGGTCTTGAGTACCGAGTTCCATCCGGAGAACTCTAGGCTTCGAGTTCGCAGAATCGCGAACAGGGCCGTGCTGCATTAGACTCTTGCAGTCAAATCAAGACTTGCGCGATGTTCTATTCTTGACCGGCATCTTAGTCAGCCATTAGTCGACGTCCGGAGCTGGCGAGAGGACGAGGAGGAGCCGCTGTGCATATTACCGACGTCATACCCTATATTTTAAGTGAAGAGCTCGATGAGCCGTTTGCATTCTCGCAGGGATGGGTTCACAAACGAAGCGCGGTTATTGTTGAGGTTCAGACGGATGAAGGGATTACGGGTTGGGGCGAAAGTGTTTGTCAAGGGCTTCAACCCCCGGAGCCAACTGCTGCATTAATCCGTTACAGTCTGAAGCCGTTAGTGATGGGACGCAATGTTGACGATGTTGAGGTGTTGTGGGAAGAAATGTATGCAATGTGTCGCCAGTTTGGCCAGGCCGGGATTGCTATTAATGCCATAAGCGGTGTTGACATCGCTATATGGGATGCGATTGGACGGGCTGCTGGGAAGCCTATTTGTAAGCTTATTGGTGGTGCGTTTCGCACTCGAGTACGTCCCTATGCGACCGGATTTTATCATCAGCAGGGGAAAAAGTACCCGGATGCGGGAGTTGATGAAGCTCTCCGTCACGTGAAGATGGGACTTTCAGCGATGAAGGTCAAGATTGGGTTTGGTCTCGAGTATGATCTATCACTTATTTATGCCGTGCGTGATGCCGTTGGGCCTGATGTGGTCCTGATGGCTGACGCGAATGGCGGATACAACGTGGGGCTAGCCAAACAATTGTTGCGTGAGTCAGAACGGGCATGTCTGTTTTTTCTTGAAGAGCCTCTGGCACCCGAAGACCGACAGGGTTACACGGCCTTGCGATTTCTTAGTTCTACTTACATCGCTGCCGGTGAGAATCTATTTGGAAAGATGGGTTATCGAGACTGGATTGCCGAGGGTGCGTTGGATATTCTGCAACCGGATTTGTGCATGTGTGGAGGATTTACTGAGGCGAAAAAGATTGCTGCCATCGCAGAGGCATATAGCACGCCTGTCGTCCCCCATGTTTGGGGGACTGCAATTGGGCTTGCTGCGTCGTTGCAGCTTATCGCTTCGTTGCCGCCAATACCATGGGGATTGCGCCCAGACGATATGTGGCTTGAGTTTGACCAATCAGACCACCCGTTTAGACAGCGTTTGATTGACCACGGGATTGCCATGGTGAACGGAATGGTGCAAATCCCGACTGGTCCTGGAATCGGGGTCGGGGTGAATCGCGAAGCTATTTTAGAATACGCGAAAACGGAACGTACTTGATTCGGATCACGCTTGAAATCCCGAGATATATCCGTCGCGGACTACAGTTGATGATTTAGGCAGCCGGTTTAGAGGTTTGAAACTTGCGCGTTAACAAGGTATTGAGCTTGAGCTTTTTGCGCTGTGGTATTTCGACCCGAGATTGCGGCGCACTCAGAAGGTCCTCGATGAATTGCGACTCACGCTCCACACGGAGAAAACCCGTATAGTGGATGTCCGCGAACCCGCGTTCGATTTCTTGGGATTTACCTTCTTTTGGGCAGTGTCCAGTCCAAGGACGGCACAGGTCGCCCCCTTTGCGGTCCGAAACAGGCGGCCGTTGAGCTGTTTAAGGATAGGGTCCGAGCGCTCACACGGCGTACCCGTCCGATGAATCTACAGAAGGTGATTGATGACCTCGCACAGGTTATTCGGGGCGGGGGACGGTGCTTCACCATTAGTCACCATGAGAATAACTATCGACTCGGTGCCTGGGTTCGCGAACGCTGTCGCGCTTTTGTGGCCAAATGCTGGAATCGGAATCCGACCCTCGATGCCGAGTGGACACAATATCCGCCTTGCCCACATGGACTTGCCTTCTTTAGCTCTGATGCGCTGTCAAGTCAAGGCGCAACTTCCTCCCCCTTCGTAGGGGCAACTATCGTCGGAGAGCCGGGTGTGGGAAAACCACAAGACCGGTTCGATGAAGGGACGGGGTTGGTAAGGACCCCTCCCACTCTACAGGATGGGGATATAACGCCATCTGGTTCAAGACCGCATCGGTGCACTGGGGGTCTAAAGGCCAGGTATACCCGGCGGCTTGCGCCCGATCCCCCACTTTTTTCACCGCCCCAAGCGACATGGCAAGAGTGCGGCTAATCAATCATCCGCAAGCTGTCGTGCTGTTCATGATACAACCGTAAAATTTCACGCATTGGGCGCATCGTGAACCTCTGTGAGATCGTCAAAACATTCATCTCCCTGACCTGTTTTCTGAATGTCAGAGAGGACTCTTGCTATACTCCTCGCGGCTAATTTTTGATGGTTTTCCGTACCAATGAGCCTTTTTGCTGTTCTCGAAGCCTGATGGGACAAAGGCTTAAGAATAGCGGAAAAAGCTCGACTGATAGACCCCATCTGGGTTTCGAGAACTCTGACGGGGCCTTGACATCACCCCCACACAGCGGGATCGACCCCAGCGTTCTGAGACCCGGCGCACCTGATCGCCTCGCTCGCGGCATCCCTTCGACGCATCTCGTCCAATAACATCAGAACCGTTGCCATGACCAAAATTGGGCATCTCGCAGGGGGTAAAGTTTCTTGATGGGCATCCTCAACGCCAATCACGGTGCGATACATTGAACAGCGCAGAAAGCCCCATGAGGATGTAACTCTACTGTGCAAGTAAAAATTTTTTGATTAATGTGTCGAAATGCACTTGACTCTTCGGGCCTATGCTCATATTATGAATTTGCAGTATCATAATGTAAGGAGACGTGGATGGAAACAGGGCAAACCCCGACGGGATCGCAAACTGTTGAGCGAGCTTTAGCGATTGTCGAGTTTATCGCAAGAAGTTCTAATCCTGTAAGTATTGCATCTTTTTCTCGGGCGTTAGGGTTACATCGAAATACTGCATATCGATTGGCCAAGATGTTGGTGTCCAAACAATATCTTGATGTAGAAAACGGCCTTTACACAATTGGACCGATGTTGATTGTGCTCGGGCAGTCGAAAAGTCGAAATTCGCTGTTAGTGCGATGTTGTTCACCGTATTTGCAGAATATTGCAGAAAATGTTCAAGAGATTACGAATCTGGGAATCTTGCGTGGCGACGAGGTTTTTTATCTGGGGCGCTGGGAACCGGAGCAACATCCGTTCGGTGTCTATATCAATGTTGGACAGCGTGCCCCGCTTTACGCATCGGGATTAGGGAAAGTATTGTTGGCCTCATTATCATTCGAAGAACGTCAAAGTTATTACGGACGACAAGCGTTAAAACGTTTGACCGCTCACACTATTACTGATCCTGAACAGTTGGAAGTGGTTGTCGAACAGGTTCGTCGCCAAGGATATGCGGAGGACATGGAAGAGTTGTCGTTATCTACCGCATGCGTGGCGGTACCTATTTGTATCGGTGATGTATTTGTCTCGGCGATTAGTGTGGCTTTCCCTGTGGTGCGATTTTCCGAAGAACGCCGCAATCACCTTATTGAAGAGCTAACCCATGCGGCCGAGAAAATTAAGCAAGAGATGGCAAGTCAGACAGTTAATATATACGATTGAAGAATATTGCTGACATTATGAAGAGTTTGATTAGACAGGAGGGTTATTGTATGAAGCGAAAAGCTTTGGCGCTGACCATGGTCGGGAGCATGGCAGCCATAGCTGTATTAGCGGGATGTGGTACTAGTTCTAGCACGCCCACGGCTTCTACGCATTCCAAAAAGGTGGTTATTGGGTTTAGTCAATCATACACCGGTAACAGCTATCGCAAAGCAGAAGATGCCGCTTTTTTTTCGGTGGCAAAGAAGATGGAAAGCTCTGGGCAAATTGCGAGTTACGACATGTTGGATGCCAATAATTCAGTAAGTACCCAGATATCGCAGATTGATGACTTGATTTTAAAGCACGTGAGCCTTCTAATTATTGATCCAGCATCCCCCACAGCTCTTAATGGAGCCATTGCAAAAGCGAAAGCGTCAGGGATTCCCGTGTTGGTAATCAATGACGGTCCCGTGACCAGTACATTGCCTTATCAGCTGAATTTTAACAATCCTGCCCAAGAAGCGGTTGCTATGCAATATGTCGCTACTCGATTGCACGGCAAGGGCAATGTGATGTTGATTCGGGGGATTGCAGGCACTGGTACAGACGCTGGATTCTATCAGGGCATGAAGGAAGTGTTAAAGAAATTTCCGGGATTGAAAGTGGTGTCAACCGTTTACGGGAACTGGACCGAAAGTGTGGCAGAGTCGGCGGTTGCTTCAGTGTTGCCTAGCCTGCCTACGGTGAACGCAATCGTAACGGAAGGTGGAGAAGGATACGGTGCCATTGAGGCATTTAAGGCGGCTGGACGTCCTATCCCGCTAGTCGTTGGTGGCAATCGCGGTCACTTTTTAGAATGGTGGGCTCAAGAAGCAAAGCATGGCTATAGAACAATGTCTGTATCCAGCAATCCTTGGATTGGCGGGGCCGCACTATATGTGGCTTTGGACATATTGCATGGGGACAAAGTACCGAAGAACATGACGATGCCATTTTTGACAATTACGCAAAGTCAGTTGCCTCAATACGTGAAATCTGTTCCAGCAGACGGGATTGCAGAGCACGCCTATAACAACGCTTGGGTCACAAAGAATATCATTCAGTAACGATATCTTGCTCTGAACCAGATAATAGTTTTGCTTTTTTAATTGGGTTTCGGGCTCGTTGATGATGGATCTTTGGTGTCGATTGGTGATTAGCAGAATGTGATAGGAGCTGGGTGTCTTTTTTACACCAACGGTTACTCTCATGTTCGAACAAGTTCGAAGATGCTTTGGTTTATCAGGGATTTGCTCATCTATTTTTTCTTGTTATGGGGATAGGTACTTGAGACCGCTTCCTTGCTCGGAATAGGGGAGATAAGCATGCGACATATTAGCGATATTTTGCAGAACTGCCCAAGTAATTGGGGCAAGTTTGGAGCCGACGATGAAGTCGGGACCCTGAATTATCTTAATGAAAGCCAAGTGCTGCGCGGATTACGGCAAGTCAAGTACGGTAAGGTGTTCCCTTTGGGATTACCTATCGGAGATCCTCGTGGGGACCTCGTATGGCCAGGCCGACAACCAACACAGCATTATATGGTGAGCGATCGTGGAATGTATGTGTCCAACAAGCGTTTCCCAATCAAGGGAAGCGGGGGCGTAGAGTATGCGGATGATGTGGTTCACATGTTCTTACAAGGAACTACGCAACTCGATAGCTTGGGACATATTTGGTATGATGGGCGATTATATAACGGATATGACGCGAACACCACGATTGCAGGACTCGATAGGAATGGAATTGATAAGGTGGCTGAACGAGGGATTGCTGGATCGGCCGTGTTATTAGATGTAGCTCGCTACTTTGGGGTGCCGATGCTGGGACGTGGACAAGAAATTACGCTTGATGATTTGAAGGCTGTAGCACAGGCTGAAGGTATCGAGGTGGAGTTGGGTGATATGCTCATCATCCGAACGGGATTTTACCGACATTACTTAAATGGTGGTACGGAAGAGTACCTCGGTGAAGGACTCGATGAGCCTGGTGTTACTTATAGCGACGAAATGGTTCAGTGGTTTCATAATCGGCGTATTCCCGTATACGGTACGGACACGATGGGGAATGAACAAACAGTGTCTTCTCAAACGGGCACCGTGCAACCGTTGCACCCTGCTCTGATTACTCGTCTTGGAATGACTTTGGCAGAGATGTTGTGGTTGGAAGAATTGGCGGACTACTGTTCGACGAGTGAGCAACATCGCTTTTTTCTTACGATGTCCCCTTTAAAGATAATGGGTGGGGCGGGATCTCCCGTCAATCCACTGGCCATTATGTAGGTCATTAGTTTGGAAGGACAATCGAGGCATTGTATTTAATAAGCTTTAGCATTATCTGTCCGTGGGTAAGTGACTAAGTGGGAAGAACGAAGGTGACGCTACGCGAGCATTTTTACTGAGTGGCCCTGGTAATTTTCAAATGATTACACGACCTCGACCCAATCCGGGTCCGCACGAGGTAATTGTGGCGATGCAACGAGTTGGTGTGTGTGGTACTGATACTCATGCCATAGAGGGCACGCAACCTTATTTTGAATACCCTCGCGTATTGGGTCATGAACTAGCCGGGAACATACAACGCTGTGGATCCGAAGTCTCCGGGTGGTCTGAGGGTCAGCGTGTTGCGATTCGCCCCTATGTAGAATGTGGGATTTGTGCCCCATGTCGCGCGGGCCGGCCCAATTGCTGTGTGCAACTTCAGGTTCTCGGAGTGCACATAGACGGAGGAATGGCGGAAGCACTTGCGGTTCCCGAAACGCATCTTGTACCGGTCGATGGGCTTACATTGGATGAAGCAGTATCCTTGGAATTCTTAAGCGTTAGCTGGCACGCTATAGTGCGTGCGGGGGTAAATCGCAGGGAATGGGCCATGGTTATAGGATGCGGTCCAATTGGCGTCGCTGCACTGAAATTCTTGAAATTAGCCCAATCTCGTACGATTGCCGTCGACACTGATACCAAGCGACTGGCGTTTGCACAATCTTGGGCTGGATGCGATGAAGTGTTATTAGGCGGAGATGCCATGGGCTTAGACCATAAAGTTCAAGAACTTACGAAAGGCGATCGACCATCTCTCGTAATAGATGCAACTGGCAATGCTGGATCGATGAGTGATGCTGTACAATACGTTGGTCATGGAGGACGAATCGTTTTCGTAGGATTAGCTCAGGCCTTAGTTTCATTTTGGGATCCGCTGTTTCATCAACGCGAGATGACGATATTGAGTAGCCGAAATTCCATTCAGTCGGATTTTCTGTCTGTACGTGAGTTGATTCAAAAGGGTTCTGTTGATGTCAGACCTATAATTACCCATAACAAGAAAAAATAGATGA
>JAKAAL010000169.1 GCA_021802375.1 Bacillota bacterium
CGAGGCTAAGGGGGCCTCGGTGAGCAAAGCGCACGACCTTGTCGCCATGTGTCAAATCGGCGAAGACGTGATGCGCCAGGAAAAGGGATTGTTCGCCAATTTGGACTACTATGCGGCGCCTGTCTATTATTTGCTGGGTGTGCCCACGGAGCTTTTCACGCCCATTTTCTTCGCTGCGCGGATGGCGGGACTATCTGCGCACATTCGAGAGCAGTACGGCAACAACCGATTGTATCGTCCGCGGGTTCGATACGTGGGCGCACGGGGCCGTACCCTGCCACCAAGGGAGTGAGCCTTTATGCCAAACCGCTATGATAGTATCATCGAAGACATCTCGGCGTATGCGGTGGCCGCCGGCGATTTTAGCGAACTGGCCCGCGAAACGGCTCGGTGGGTGCTGTTCGATGCCTTAGGTTCTGCCATGCTATCGCTCGGCCATCCTCAATGTGTCAAGCTTCTCGGTGGCCTGGTGCCGGGTGTGAGGGTGGACGTGGGCGCGCGGGTGCCGGGTACCGATTGGGAACTCGACCCGATTGAGGCTGCCTTTAATCTCGGCACCATGATTCGATGGCTGGACTATAACGACACCTGGCTCGCGCTGGAATGGGGGCATCCTAGCGACAACCTGGGCGCAATTTTGAGTGTGGCCGACTGGCTGATGCGAAGCCAGGGTAGGCGCTTGACCATGGGCGATGTCTTGTCCTTCATGATCAAAGCTCATGAAATTCAAGGCGTCTTGTCGCTTTCGGCGTCGCTGAATCGACGGGGCCTGGATCATGTGTGGTGGACTAAGATCGCCTCCACGGCGGTCGTCACCGCGTTACTTACGGGCGAGCAATCGTTGGTGGAGAAGGCGGTGTCGCAGGCGTTTTTGGATGGGGGAAGTCTTCGTACCTATCGCCAGGCGCCGAATACGGGCAGCCGCAAGTCCTGGGCAGCTGGCGACGCGGTGTCGCGCGCAGTGCGTCTGGCGTTGATCACCTTGAAGGGCGAAATGGGCTATCCGACGGCGGTCAGCGCCCCAGGCTATGGCTTTAATGATGTCGCACTGCGCGGGCAGACTCTTACGCTGCAACGGCCGCTAAGTGATTACGTCATGGAAAATATCCTCTTTAAGGTGGCCTATCCTGCCGAGTTCCACGGCCAAACGGCGGTGGAGTGCGCGCTTTGGCTGCATCCTCAAGTGAAATCAAGAATCGATGCGATTGAGCAGGTGATCATTGAAACACAAGATTCCGCTATGCGCGTCATCAATAAAGTGGGGCCGTTGGTGAATCCCGCCGACCGGGATCATTGCTTGCAGTACATGGTGGCGGTGGCCCTGATTCAAGGAGTGCTCACTGACGCTTCCTATGACGAGGACGTGGCTGGCGACGCCCGCATTGACCTCTTGCGGGCGAAGATGAGGGTGGTCGAACGGCCCGAGTTTTCGAAGGAGTACTTGGATCCCGATCATCGATCGATTGCCAATGCCGTCCAAGTGTTTTTTGCCGACGGTTCCTCAAGCGATCGGGTGGAGGTGCGCTATCCCTTAGGCCATCGAAGACGCCGCCAGGAAGCGATTCCGTTGCTGAAGGAGAAGTTCGAGAAGAATGTCAGCACCAGGATGTCCCAACAAAGAACTCAAGGCTTGCTGGAACTTGCGGGGGATCCTGGTCGCCTCGGCGAAATGCCTGTTGACGTATTTGTCGATGCCTGGATCTCCCCTGACGCCAGCCATTTGCGGGAAGGAGGGAACTTCGGATGTCATGGTTGATTGAGGAGATGCCCAACCAAAAAGACCTCGCCCAAGCCTTTCGCGCCGGATTGCGTTCCGGACCCATAATGGTGCTGCCTGGAGTCTATGATGGACTAAGCGCCCTGTTGGCTAGACGGGTGGGATTTGAAGGCGGCCACTACTTGTCGGGAGCGGCCTTCAGCGCCAGTCAAGGGTTGCCTGATTTGGGGCTGCTTGAGTCGCGGGAGGTGAGCCAAAGGGCACGCGAGATTGTGCGTGCAGCCAAGACGCCACTTCTCGTCGATATCGACACCGGCTATGGTGGCGTGCTCAACGTGGCACGGGCGGTGTCTGAAATGGTGGAAGCAGGCGTGGCTGCCGTTCAAATAGAAGACCAGCAAATGCCTAAAAAGTGCGGGCACTTAAGTGGAAAACGCCTGATCCCGGCCGACGAAATGTGTCAAAAACTTGAGGCCATAACCCGGATTGCCCCAGACCTAGTGATTATCGCCCGCACCGACGCGCGAGCCGTCGAAGGTCTCGATTCGGCGATGGGCCGCGCGCGTCGGTATTACGAGGCGGGGGCTGACTGCATCTTTGTTGAGGCTTTGGAGAATCAGGCGGAGTTTATGGCGGTAGCACACGCGCTTTCGATGCCGCTTTTGGCCAACATGACCGAGTTTGGCCGATCCCCCTTGGTGAGCACCGACCAGCTGGAGAAATGGGGATACCGGGCAGTCATCTTTCCCGTGTCCGCGCTCAGAGTGGCTGCACTAGCCATGGAAAGTCTATATCAGGCACTCAAGCACGAAGGAAGCCAAAAAGCGTGGTTGGATCGGATGCAAACGCGGGCGGATTTGTACGAACTACTGGGCTACGAGCGCTACGAAGCGCTGGATTTATCCATTGCCAAGAGCGTTTTACCGCAAACTCCTGAAAGATAGGGTGATGGCCGACTTGCGGGAAAAGGCCTGGAAGGGCTCGGCTCGGCGAGGGCGTCGAGATGTTCCGAGCGGTCATGGGGCAAACGGGTACGCCCATGTGGCCGTATGGCCCGAACCCGGCGAGATCTGACCGTCGTGCCGCCCTGGATCATCAAGAAGAGTCAGAAGGAGTGAACAAACCCATGAGTATTTTCAAAGAACAGCGTCCTAACATCGTCTGGATATCCCTAGAAGACACGAGCCCGCGCTTTGGATGTTACGGCGACCCCGTGGCGCGCACGCCCAATATGGATAGGCTAGCCTCGGAAGGCACGATATTTGTCCATGCCTTCTCTACGGCCGGGGTGTGTGCGCCCAGCCGTGCCGCCGTGATTACCGGGATGTACCAAACCTCGATTGGGGCCCAGCACATGCGCACGTCGCATACCAATCGCCTCACGCCGGAGATGCCCACTCCCTACGAAGTCGTCCCTCCGCCCTACGTGAAGGCATTTCCCGAATATCTGCGAGCCACAGGCTACTACTGTACGAACAATCAGAAAACCGATTATCAATTTGAAGCGCCGCTGACGGCGTGGGATGAATGTGGCTCCTCGGCCCACTGGCGCCACCGCGACACCAACCAACCATTTTTTGCCGTCTTTAATCCACTGGTGACCCACGAAAGCGGCATGTGGCGAGATCTTGATAAATTGCCCGCGACCGATCCGGACCAGCTGACGCTTCCTCCGTATCTGCCCGACACGCGCAAAGCGCGAGTCGCGCTCGCCCGCCATTATGACCATATCGCTCAGGCTGACGCCGAGGTGGGATCGCTGTTGCTGCAGCTGAAAGAAGACGGGCTCGAGCAAAACACGATCGTCTTTTTATGGAGCGACCATGGAGAGGGATTACCACGGGCCAAGCGCTGGCCCTATGACCAAGGCATCCGGGTCCCCATGATCGTGCGCTGGCCAGGAAGCCTTCGGCCGGGGACGACCGATGAGCGCCTGGTGAGCTTGGTGGACCTGGCTCCGACGGTGCTTTCGCTGGCCGGGGTCGACATTCCTTTTCACTTCCAAGGCGTGCCGTTCTTGGGCGACAAACACCAGGACCGCCCCTATGTATTTGCTGCTCGAGACCGCTACGACGAGTCGTATGACATGGTTCGGGCCGTTCGGGACTCGCGCTATAAGTACATCCGCAATTATTATCCGAATCAGCCCTATCTTCAGTGGATTCCCTATAGTCACCAACATCCGGTGTGGCAGGAAATGTGGCGGCTCCATTTCGAGGGGACGCTGACGCCAGCCCAAGCGCAAATGTTTCAGACCCGTCGGCCGGTGGAAGAATTGTACGATTGTGAAGCCGACCCCTTCGAACTAGACAACCTAGCCGACTACCCTAATTTGACAGCCACTTTAGAACGTCTGCGATCGGAACTGGATCGTTGGACGCGCCAGTTCGGCGACTTCGGACATATCCCCGAGAGCCAGATGGTGGAACAGATGTGGCCAGGAGGAGTGCAGCCGGAAACGGCACGCCCCATTTTCCTGGCGATTACCCCTTCGTGCCATGGGCGGGAGGCGGCGCACGAAGAACAGGACCTCGAAGGTCCGGTGGAGGTTATGATCCATTGCGCCACCCAAGGAGCGTCCATCGCCTATACCACGGATCCCTCCCCCACGGCACCCTTTAAGCTCTACACAGGACCGGTACGGCTACCTCTAGGGGAAACCGTTTTACGGGCCAAAGCGATTCGAATTGGATACCAAGCTAGTCGAGAGGCTCAAGGGGTGTTTCGGGTAACCTAATCCGTTCAAATCCCCCATCGCGAGGATGGCAGAACTTCCTGGGTTTGCCGGATGGCAAATCAAGCTGGCGAGAGCTGGGCTCGGCAAGAGAAATCGCGCTTTATCGGAGCAGGGCAAGGACACCAGGTAAAAGAGGAACAAAGATCCCATTACGGTCATGATGGGATGGGAGATGGACGGGCCCAGGCCGTTCACCGGGCGGAGATGGAGACCTCCGTCGGTTGGCTGGCCTGAGGCCCGGCCATACGGGGTGTGGATGGATGGATGGATGGATGGATTTGCCTACCGTCACGCGCTGAAAGGATCGTCAAGCTTGCTTGGCGATCGTGCCCTAACCTTGCCAAAGATGCCCACCTTAGCAAATAAGCGGGCCCTTTCGACGATAAATGCGCTCGATCGCCCCGTTTATTCATGATCTTCATGCGAATAGGTAAATAGCAGGCGAGAATTGGAGACATTGCCACAACTTTGTCGACCGATCCTTCTGGGGGTTTTTCTTCGTTACCTGCTAGAATGAAGACACGTCAAAGGAGGGTCACTATGCAACGGTTGGATGAAGAAATTCGGTCAGGCAAGTGGCTTAAGCATCTAGACGCGCGAATCCGTCCGGCATTGGCCAAGCTGGCCCACGCGGAGGAGGCGCCCTTGGTCGATGAGGCGGGGGACGGTCCTAAGGATCCCTATGCCGAGCATTTAGGCGTGCGTTTTGTCCACTCCGATGAGGACAAGGTGGTGGCGGAATTAGATGTGGCGACGAGACACCTGAACCACCAGGGAGCCGTGCATGGTGGGGTTCTATTTGCGATGGCGGAGTCCGTGTTGGTTCGGGCGAGCAACAGCCATGGCGTGTCGGCCACCCCCTTGGATGTAAGCGTTTCTTGGGTCGCGCCCGCCAGAGTGGGCGACCGCTTGACGGCAGTCGCTGAGGAAGTCGCCCTGCGTCGGAGGAGCGCGGTCTATATTGTCAAGATTCGCAATCAGCATGAGGATCTGATTGCCGTGTTTCACGGCACCGCCATTCGCATGGCTTAAAGGGAAGGCCCTCCCTTGTTAAGTCCAGGATATAGATGTGCTTTCGTCAATAGGGCGCGGCGTCCCATGGCAACGAGGCTAGAATAGGGAGCTTTGCCCTGGGCGACGCGTAGGTACTGTTCAATGAGGCTGGGATTAGCCAAAAAGAGCTTGGTCCAAAACTGCGGCAAAGGATAGAAGATGAGGCCCACTTTGGTTGCCGCGTGAAGGTCGGGCCACAGCGACTGCGCAAGCTTCTGGTTATAGCCCAAGAGGGAGCCATCATCGGCCGCGGCCTCGCGGATGGTTTCGGCGGCCAGGGTCGCGCTAAAAAGAGCCGAGTAGATGCCTTCAGCGGAGAGAGCGTCCATCATTCCAGCGGCATCGCCGACCAAGACAGCCCGCGGCTTGGCCAACGAGGCGGAGTGAAGGCGATAGGGCAAGGGATGCGCTAAGATGTTGAGGTGTTGGCTGGCCTCATGGCCGAGTTTTAGGTTCACCCAATCGATGAGGAGTCGACGCAGGGGGAGTCGATGGGCACGAAAGGAGCCGACTCCTAAGTTTAATATGGGGCGCCGAGGGATAACCCAAGCATAACCCCAGGGGTATTTGCCAATGCTAATGTTGACGGAATCTTTCCAGGTCTCGAACACTTCGGGCGATACCAAGACCTCGACCTCCATCGCCGCGCCGTTTGAAGGGCGCGAAAAACCCAGGAGGCGGGCCGTGACGCCGCGTCCACCATCGGCGCCGATCAGATATCGTGTCCAGTAGGATCCGCGAGTGGTGAGCACGCGGTATCCTTGCCCCTCTGCTTTGATTCCGGTGACGGCTTCTTGGGTATGAATAGTAGCGCCCGCCGCCTCGGCTCGGCTGAGAAGCCATTCATCAAATGCTTGCCGTTCAACGATATGGCTATATGGCGTCGCGGTGCTTACGGCGCGGAATTGATGGGGGTCACGGCCTTCAAAAACCCACCTTGTGGGTTCGCAGGCAAGATGCTGATGATAATCGTCGGGTAAAAATTTTAGAGCCCGACTCGTCAATCCACCGCCGCAGGGCTTTATCCGCGGGAACGACTCTCGTTCAAACACCATCACCTGAATTCCGGACTGGGCCAGCAGTCGGGCCGCGGTGCTGCCGCCCGGACCCGCACCAACGATGATGACATCGATCATGATGGGTATCCTCCAAACATGGGTGTACTCGAGGTTAGGTCACGTTTCCTGATGGGGGTTCGACAGGCTCGGCAAACAAATCAGGCAGCTGGCCAAATGTATAACCCAGGGCGTAGGCCGCTTCAATCATATAGGGCAATGCGTCCACGGTGTGCTTCGCGTGGATCCCTGTGTGCTGTAAGATGATGCCGCCGGCTCCAAGATGACCTAGCACGTTGGCTGAAATGGTCGGACCGCTTATGCCTTGCCAATCGCGGGAATCAATGTCCCAATAAACGGTATGGTACTCCCAATTGGCCAGATGGCCAACGAGCGGCGAGGAGCGCTCGCCGTACGGAGGCCGAAAGAGGTGGGGACGGTAGCCTATCACCCGTAAAATGGCTTCCGAGGTCTTGGTCACTTGCTGGTAGACCTCATCAAGCGGCATGTCTAACAGGTGAGGATGGTCCCAGGAGTGGTTCCCGACCAGGTGGCCTTCCTCGTGCATGCGTTGGACGATGGTCGGAAACTTTTCAACCTGGCTACCCAGGCAAAAGAATGTGGCAAAAATACGGTAATGGTGCAAAACATCCAAAACTCGAGGACTATACGTGTCTTCGGGACCATCATCAAACGTCAACCATAGGGTCTTAGATGGCAAAGTCATACCCCGCCTCCCGTCCTGTTTGAGGCCCGCCCGCCATCGGCCCCTGGCCTTCACTATACGCCCTCCAGAACGTTTCTGCACCATAGTTACATGGTAAGCGGCTGGGGTCGCTCCTGGAAAACTTCGCCGATCGATGGTCAACGCCTGGCATTCTTTCCTACCCGATTACATATTCTGCTAGTGTCATTCATAGGGTGATCCCGGGACAGGCGAGGACCGGCGCCAACCCAGCAGGACGAAAGGGAGGGTAACCATCGGATGGAGAAGTTTGACCTCTTTAAGGATCTAGCCGAGCGCACTGGGGGCGATATTTATATCGGTGTCGTTGGCCCGGTCCGCACCGGCAAATCTACCTTGATTAAACGGTTCATGGAACGTATGGTCCTGCCCGTCATTGATGATCCCAACGAGCGTGAACGGGCCATCGATTCCTTGCCTCAAAGCGGCAA